>CAZUNS010000053.1:0-1714 GCA_964621655.1 uncultured Candidatus Saccharibacteria bacterium
GCTGATATAGATTTGCGCGGAGCTGAAATTCAGGATAAAGCGATTTTGCATGCTAGTAGCATCTTTGGTGGCATTATTATTTATGTTCCTGAGGACGTGAAAGTGGAAATTGCTTCGACTGCTGTACTCGGCGGTGTTTCGGATAAACATAAAAGTTCAAAAAAGGATACTAAGACTAAGGGTAAAAGTCAAGCTGATAAAACTTTGTATATTGAAGCAACTTGTATCTTTGGCAGTATAGAGATTAGATGAGAATACTTCACAAGTTAATTAAACTTTTTGCCTTTTGTTTGGCGGCGGCAATTATTGTAGGGCTGTTTGCAGCGATTGTGGGTGGTATAACTTGGCTAGATTGGATCACAAATGGTGGCGAATCTGGTGGGGAGATTGAAGCGATTTGGTCGGGTGACAATAGCGACGCGCGGAAAATTACCAAGTTAGAAATCAAGACTGGCGCTACAAGTACTAGATTAGTCCAAACCGAAGAATTAAATATTAGCGTAGAGACAAATAACAAGCATATCACGACGCGTGAGATTGGTAATACTTTGTATATCGAGGAAGAATCGCACTTCGACCTTATTGGTGCAGTTAATGCTGGTACGACGGTGATTTCTATTCCGCGAACGATTAAGCTGAGTGATGTAAAGATTTCGGTAGGAGCCGGAGCCTTTACGGCCGATGAAATCAAGACGGCATCAATCGAGTTCCATCTTGGTGCGGGAAAGACTAAAGTCGGTAAACTTATTGTAACAGAGAATGCTCGCATAGAAGGTGGCGCTGGTTCGATGGAGATTGATGATGGTGAAATTCATAATTTGCGTTTGGAGCTGGGGGTAGGTAAGACCAGAGTAAAAGCTAAAGTTTTGGGCGATTCTAAGGTAGAATCTGGTGTGGGTAGATTAGATCTGATCTTGGTTGGCGGTAAGGATCGCTATAAGTTCCGAGTGGACAAGGGCGTTGGTACGGTAACGATTGATGGTGTCAATCAAAGCGATGATGCAGTCTACGGGCAAGGTAATAACTTAATCGAGCTAGAATCGGGGGTTGGCGCGGTGGAAGTGAATTTCGCAGAGTAAAGGCATGGAAAAAATCAAACGAGAATTGGAAAAAGTTGTAGCAAAGGTTTTTGATATTAAAACTGATGTGAATGTTGCAGCAGCGCCAGAAAATACTGGTGCAGATTATGCGAGTAATATTGCAATGCAGCTTGCAAAGCTAGTGCACAAGAGCCCGATGGTGATTGCGGAAATGATAAAAGCAGAACTGACGGACGATGAATATGAAGTAACGATTGCCGCACCTGGATTTATAAATTTCGCAATTAATGATGATGTAATGATAAGGCGAGCGCGTGAATTTGCGCAGGATTTGTCGAGGGAGATTGCGGTAGAAGATTACAATGGCAAAGAAGTTGTAGCGGAATTTTCTGATCCGAATCCTTTTAAGGTCTTGCACGTGGGGCATTTGTATACGTCGATCGTGGGTGATAGTATTTCGCGTTTGTTGGAATTTGCTGGAGCGAAGGTAGTGCGGGCGAATTTTGGGGGGGATGTGGGGCTGCATGTAGCCAAAACCTTGTACGCTTTGCTAGTTTCGCGAATTACGGCGTTAGAGCCTGCGGCTGCTCCTTCGCAGGACGCTAAGTCCAGCTCAGTCCGCTGCTCGGCTCTGCCTTGTACTTCATCGAAACTAGCTAAAGCTTCTGTTGGCT
>CAZUNS010000053.1:1814-5463 GCA_964621655.1 uncultured Candidatus Saccharibacteria bacterium
AGTTTAACTATTGAAGATATTGCTAAAGCTTATGTAGAAGGGACGCGGGCGTATGAAGAAGATGAAGCGGCCAAAGCTGAGATCACGAAGCTGAACAAGGAAATCTATCGCATTAATGCTGAAAATGATCATGATAGCGTGCTTGCTGAACTTTATTGGCGGGGACGCGAGCTGAGTTATCAGTATTTTGATGAGTTTTATCGACAGATTGGTATAAAGTTTGATAAGTATTATCCTGAGTCGACGGTGGCGGAGCGTGGTTTGCGCGAAGTAAAAGCTCATACTGGTACCACTTATGAAGAAAGTGATGGCGCGGTGGTCTATAAAGGCGAAAAAGTTGGTCTGCATACACGAGTGTTTATTAATCGTGAAGGCGTGCCGACTTACGAGACGAAAGATGTAGGACTGATTTTTACCAAATGGGACGATTGGCATTTTGATGAGTCGATCGTAGTGACTGGCAACGAACAAAGTGATTATATGAAAGTGGTGTTGGCGAGTGTTTCGGAATATGCGCCGCAACTGGTAGAACGTACTACGCATCTTACACATGGCCTGGTGAAACTTCCGGGTAATGTAAAAATGTCTTCACGCAAGGGGAATTTCTTGAAGGCAGTGGGTGTGCTGGAAATGATCCAGGAATTAGTGAAAGACGAACAACTAGCTCTTGCTGCGATTAAATATGCTTTCCTAAAATACAAGATGGGTGGAGATATCATCTTTGATCCGCAAGAATCAGTTTCTACTACGGGTAATTCGGGGATTTATTTGTTATACTCGGCGGTACGGGCAAAGAAAATTTTGCAGAAACGGGGGAGCAAAGTTGCTAGTCAGGATGGGCATGATTTAGCGGAAGAACGTAATTACGAAAAGAACTTAAGTAAAGAAATTGTGCGTTATCATGATGTTTCGCAAGAAGCTGTACGCGAGAAAGCGCCTTACAAAATTTGTAATTATTTGTATGGTTTGGCACAAGAATTTTCGCGGTTTTATGAGCATGTGCAAGTAGCGGGGAATGCGCGAGAAGATGAGCTAATGCAACTAGCTGAAGCATATTTGAAGGTAATGGAGCATGGTTTGAACTTGTTGGGTATTGATGTGCCGGAGAGTATGTAGAGATGAAAAAAGCGAAATTATTATGGATTGATTTGGAAATGACTGGGCTTGATCCGGCTCAGGATTGTATTTTGGAGTTAGCGGCAATCGCGACGGATTGGGATTTGCAACCTTTGACAGAAATGACGGCAATTGTAAAAGTACCAGAAGAAATTATGCGAGAACGCATGGTAGGGGAATTTTGGGAGCAAAATTCTGAGAGTCGAGACGCGCTAATGGCACAAAATGCCGATGGTGAGAAAAGTAGTGTGGTCGAACAAAAGTTATTAGAATTCATTGAACAAAATTTTGGCAAAGAAGTAATTTTGGCGGGAAATTCTATTCATCAAGACCGTAAGTTTATTGATAAAGAATGGCCGAATGTGGCTGCGAGATTGCATTATCGGATGTTGGATGTGAGCGCTTGGAAAGTTTATTTTGAAGGTGCAAGACACCAGAAGTTCCTTAAACGTGATGCACATCGGGCTTTAGATGATATTAAAGGTTCGATTGAAGAACTGACATGGTATATCGGAAAGATTGGTAAATAAATGATTGATGTACAAAAAATTAGCGGAATTGACAAAATTGAGACCGTGAAGCGGGGTGAAGACTCTATTTATTCCATTCCGGATGGCAAGGCGTTTTTGGTGATTCGTCCGAAGACGTTAGAAGTGCGCTGTGATCGCAGGCTTAGTAATATGTTGCGGGAAAAGTATGAGACGGTGATGGAGAGTCGCTATTTTGGACGTGGTGGAATTGAGATCGTGCCGAGTGGGCAATTAGCGCCGAGTGAGATTGAAGACTTGGTGCGCTTGAGCTATAATTTGACCTTGTCGGAGCGGGACGCGGAAAAAGAATAGGTATTTTGTGGGGCGTGGGTATTATATAATACGGCCGTGTTATTTTGTGGCTTTGTGTTTGGCGTCAGCTTTGTCTTTGGCAGCTTGGGCGTCTTTGGCGTCTTGATCTTTCTTGCGGTTAAATTTGTTCATGGCGCGAACAATTAAAAAGATAACTAAGGCTATAAGTAGGAAATTTACGACGTTTTGTAGAAAGTTGCCATAAGCAATATGTGCAGTAGAATCGGCGCCAAAGAAATTTGGTACATCAATCGCTAAAGACGAAAAATCTAAACCACCAGCAATTAGGCTAGAAACTGGCATGATAATGTCGTCGACGAGAGATTTAACGATAGCCGTAAAAGCGCCACCGACGGCAACACCTACGGCTAGGTCAACGACGCTGCCGCGATTAATAAATTCTTTAAACTCACCAACAATTGGACTGTGGGTGACGGTCTTGATGGTTTTGATAGGGTTAATTTTGGCTTCGTGATTGGACTTGCTTTTCATGACAACATTATAGCATTATCTGGAGAATAGGGGAAGAGAAAGAACTAATTGCTACTGTCGGTATAGTTTTTGAGCGAATTGGCGATGACGTCGAGATTTTCGGAAAAATCTTTTAAGATTTGTAGCAGGGCGGGATCTTTATCGCGCTCGTTTAGCTCGCTAGCCATTGACAGTAGGAGCTCAACTTGGAGATAAATTTGGTTGGAATAGTATCGATCTAAGAGTCCATTGAGCTTGGCGGTGGAAAGTTGGTCGTTGATATTGGCGAAATAAGTTTCTTCGACGGCAGCGATGGCTTCGGTATTGGCGAGTGGTTTTTTGGTGTCTTTGTCGGTATGGGCTGTAATGTAGGAAGCGAGCTGTGCCGAAGTGCCGGTGAGTGTGCCGGAAAGTGAATAATTAATCGAGCGAAGTTGGGAAGATTTGAGAGATTTGTTGTAAGTTGTAATAATGTCCTTGACGTAAATTGTGCGATTATAAAGTCGCTTAGTAAGGTCGCTGACGCGTGAAGAATTATTATTAATCAATAGGCCGAAACCGATTAATAAGGCCGTAGCGAGAAGCCCGCCAATCAAAATCTTGAGAATGAGACCGCCGTTGACGGAAGATGCTTTGCTAGCTCTAGTAGGACGGCTTGACTGTGAGATTTGGTTGAGATACTCAAGATTGTTCATGATTCTATTATAACATGGTAACGTTATAATAGAAAAATTTGCGAAGATACTCGAAAGCCTTTAGAAAAAAGTAGTTTGTGAAGATACTTCTATAGAGTTCAGTAACTTCGAGTTATGCTATAATATAGATAATGGATGACGCGAAAGAAGAAATTCGGGCGCGGCTACCGGTGGAGGATGTGGTCGGGCAGTATATCGAGCTCAAGCGGGCTGGCCGTACGCTAAAGGGGCGCTCGCCGTGGGGCGTAGATAAAACGCCATCGTTTATGGTATCGCCGGAAAAGGGAATTTGGCATGATTTCTCGGCGAACAAAGGCGGCGATATTTTTACTTTCGTAATGGAAGTAGAAGGGATTTCTTTTCGGGAAGCTTTGGAAAAGTTGGCGGCTCAGGCTGGCGTGGAGTTGAAACAATATAGTGGCGGTGATGCAAAGATTGCCGAACGAAAAGCGCGGGCTAGGGCTGCGCTGGAATTGGCGTGTAAGTATTATCAGTTTTGTTTGACGAAGAGCAATATGGCGATTA
>CAZUNS010000054.1:0-5434 GCA_964621655.1 uncultured Candidatus Saccharibacteria bacterium
AAACCAAGCTTTCCCGCTCGAAATTTCTTGACCTGCTCATGCAATCCGCAATGGCAATGTTGTTTCATGTCTATTATTATATCATACTTCCTTAACCAAACTCTCGGTACCCTGCAAATACGTTTTTTCGTGGGCCGCGTCGCGCCCGCCCGCCGTTGCGGGGGTCGCGCGCTTGTTCTCCCCGTGGGTCCGAATTCCCTCGAAAAAAGTATTTGTAAGGGATTATTGTTTACACCGCAATGGGCTTAGTCTACTCGCTCAAGAATTCGTCTAGGCTAAAACCTTCGGTATCAATGTTCTCATGACCCAAATCAAAACGCATTTGCGGGTTTTGTTCGGCAATCTTTTTGCGGGGATAGTCCGTAATCTTAATGTCATCTACGGTAAAATCAAAGAAATTCTTTTTCTCAGGGTTTAGCCAGATTTTCGGCTCGCACTTTACTGGCTCGCGGCTAATCAATTCCTTAGCCAACTCGACATGGCGATCATAAATCTGGATATTCTGCACAAACCACGAGAAACGCCCTGGAGTATAACCAAAATGGCGCGCTAAAAGATGTAAGAAAACCAGATATTGCATTTGATTAATACAACCTGCCGCCATAAAATCGCTCGAGCGCTGATAGAGACACATGTCAAGATAATCTACACCATCTTTACCATGCCGTACGTTCCAAGCCGTCTGATAAGCGCAAGGCTTCAAACCGTGCTTATCCTTATAATCCTCTACTTGCCACATATTAATAATATGTCGACGGCCATCGGGATTTTCTTCGATGTCTTTAATCAAATTCTCCACTAAGTGATGGCGGCGATTCGTCTCACCATAAACCGCACCAATCGTCCGATCGCCAATATCCCATTCGTCCCACCAAGTAATACCATACTTATCTCGCAAGACATTTAAATCGTTAGACTGGTCTTGATAAATCCAAAGTAGTTCCCCAATCGCATATTTTACCGCAATCGGGCGCAGAGTGATTAGCGGGAATTCGCCCTTGGTGAGATCATAAGTTGTCATAAAATGATTGATACTTAAAGTATGCGCTGGTGCCCCATCACTATATTTAGAGCTAGGCCATTTGTCTAGACAACCTTCGTCTAAAATGCGCTGGATGATTTCCTTCGTATATTGATCGCCCTTAGTACCTAAATATGGCTGCGGGGCGTCACTTACGGGCGCAATTTCTACGGGCGGTTCAGCACCCAAAATCTTCTCGGTAGTAACAGACGTACTACTGGTCTGCCAAATCGGCAAGATGCCAAATAGCTTACGGTCGGTTTTTTCGGTTCGTTCGGTAAATTTTGTCATACGGTCTCCTTTAGTTACATGATACCACCCTTTTTCGGAAATGTTGTAATTTTTACAACATTTTATATTGCGTTGCAATTTTCGGTATTGCCTATATTCTCCACAGTTTCTCTATTCTAGCCTAATACCTCCAGTTCGTAGTCTCGCGAACCTATCCCCAACTGCTCGGCATATTCTAAAATATGTCGACCATTCTGACGCTCTACCCGCTCCTTAAAGTGCTCTCGCCCTGCATCATCTGAATTCCAAATCATATCAATACAAGCCTGGTCTAGTGCTACCGGATCGAGCGACGCTGCAATGCCAATATCCGCCATACAAGGTGTCTCAGGGTGGGCCGAGCAATCGCAATCGACCGACAAATTATTAATCACATTAATATATACTACTGGACGTTGATTGGCCGACATATAATCTGACACAGCTTTGGCGGCTTCGGCCATAGACTCCAAGAAATCGTCTTGCGGTGGCAGCATTTCGGCCATATTCTGCTCACTATCAAAGGCGTGCAAAAACTTCTCAAGATCGCGGCTCCGACCTGCCGTATGGATATAAGTCTTGCCTACCGCCGACGCAATGCCGATAGATTGGTTCTTGAGTGCTCCACCAAATCCACCCATCGGATGCCCCTTAAAATGCGCCAGATTAATCATCGAATCATAATTAGCAAAGTTTTTCCCAATGATATCAACTTCGAGATGTTTACCGCCTACAACGGGAAGTTCAATTTCGCCATCAGCATCCATAATATCTACATCAGCAATATCGGTAAACCCATGCTCCTTGGCCACTTGTAGATGTTCGGCGGTGCCATTCCGCGCGCCCTGATAAGCTGTGTTACATTCGATAATCGTACCTTGCACCTTCTCTACGAGATCTTTAATCAATTCCGGTTTGAGATAGTTCGGATTCCCAGCTTCGCCAGTCGAGATCTTTACCGCAACTTTGCCCGTCATTGGGAGCCCCAAAGCTTCGTAAAGCCTCACCAGACTCGCCGGAGAAATTTCCTTGCTGAAGAAAACTTTTGATTTTGCCATTTTACCTCCATATCTTAAGACTATCTTATCATACTTTTCTAAAAACCTGTATAATATATATTATGAAACTACGTGGATTCGAAATTGCTAAGGGCTGGGAAGACAAAGATATTACTTTACCAAAGCGTTCCACGCGGCACTCGGCTGCCTATGATATTGCTGCGGCTGCCGATACGGAAGTGCCGGTTTTTACTCCTGGCACGCCGCCCACGCTCATTCCTACTGGTCTCAAAGCTTACTGTCAACCCGACGAATTCTACAGTGTCTATAACCGCAGTTCTGGCGCAGGTAAAGGCATCGTCATGGCCAACGGCGTAGGCGTAATTGATGCAGATTATTATAGCAATCCTAGCAACGATGGTCATTTCCAAATTATCGTCTTTAATATCAGCGATAAACCACTGCATATCAAGAAAGGTACGCGGATTGCTCAAGTGATTTTTCAAAAGTTTCTTACCATCGATAATGACATTGCACCCGACCAACTTCGTCAGGGTGGCATAGGCTCTACTGATTAACTATTTAAGGCATTCCACAAATACATACCGTTATGCTTGGCTTTTGCCGGCGAGTGTGCAATAATTGAGATATTAGGGAGGTGATAATGAAAAGTAACTCAGGTTCTTTAGTCCCCGCACATTTCAAAATTGGAGGTGACAAAATGGATTATCAGACTTTTGCTTTCTTGAAACACGAGTTCACGCAGCTTGAGCAGGATGCTCCCTGGGTAGTTTATGACGTTGATGATATACTTTGGGGCCTGATGTTCCGCGTCGCAAAGCGAGCGAATCTTGACATTAAGCGTTGCATGGCAATTTTCCGCATTCGCGATAACCAGCTGCTGACTCGGCGCGAGCAAGACTATATCATTGATGCCTTTGCCGATGCCAGTGTTTTCGAGAACATCGAATTTTTCCCTGGCGCAGAAGACATCTTGCGTCCGCGCGAGCTTGGCGCTGTCGTAAAGATTAATAGCAATTCCTTTTCTGAGCGGATCGCCGAGCTCAAGGTTCAGCAGCTTTTGGCCGCAATTCCTGGGCTTACGCCCGATGACATCCAGATGAACATCATCGACCCGAGTAATGCCTATCGCAAGCCACTCGACCCACGCACGACTATCTTTGTCGACGACAGCCCGTACAACGTCGCCAATTCGCCGGCAATTATCAACGTAATGCCGACCTTCATGACTTGGAGTCATTGTCCGAGCGCCGTCGTAGAAATGGCCGGCAAGTACGTCATCTATCGGCCATCTTTGGTCGAGATTAACCGTTTCGTCTATCGCGCCGTCGAGCACTTGGCCAAAGCCGCTTAGTAAAGGAGGTGTTTGCTCATGTCAAGTCCTGCGTTCTTCGGGCCAAATCCAAACCAAATGAACTTTGCGCCGCCCAACAATGGTAAATTCATCTACCGCAAAGTTGATTTTGATGTCGACGACACACTCTTGCCGTACACCAAAACTATTGCCGAGTCGCTGGATATACCATACGCAAGTTGGACTGATTTCCATATGCTCAATCCAAACTACACAGACCAGCAAAAGGGACTCATCACGCGAGCGTATTGTGATCCGTCCTATTATGCGCAAATACAGTTTTATCCGGGCTTCAAAGATATTTTGGAGTTAGAACGACACGGAGCCATTCTGCGGTTTAATTCGATATCGCACACCCAAATGGTGCTCGACTCCAAGCAGCAGAAGATGATGAATGCTATACCTATGTTGCAGCCAGAGCATTTTCGGTTTTGCTTGTCCATCGACAAAGATGGTGTGCAAAAGAAATTCGACGACGATGTTTTTATCGTGGTTGACGACAACCATCACGCCGTTGCTGAGTCCAAAGCTCCCTTTGCCATCATGCCGGCAACACCTTGGAATCAAACCGACAAGGCGAAGGAAATGGTGAAACACAAGATTGTATACTACACTCCGGAAGGAGATCTGCATACGATCTACCAAATTATCAGGCTTCTGCTTTGGCGGTCAACCATCGCGTAACACCACTATCATCTCCCCCAATATGGGTCTCCGATTTTGCGAGACCCATTTTTATTTTTTGGGGTTTTCGGTGATTTCTTCGACTCGAATATGCGGTAAAACAATTGACTTGGCTAGCTTTCCACTCATCGCAAAGTCAAAGATATATAATATATAGCCAGCGACGATAGCTATCACAAACAACGCCAACATATATTGCAGCATTTCCCAGAACCCAAACTCTAGATAGTTTAACATTTCTAGCGGATAGCGCATGACGGCATGTTCTGGCAAAAGTTCTGCCGTAAAAGCCATCATACCGAGATAACTAAAAGGTAGTGCTAGCCAATAGAATGGCATCATGATCTTCCAGCGGCCTTTTTTCACAAAAAGTCGCCAATCCAGAACAGATGCCACGCCCAAGGCTGCACAAATCCACATCACAATACTCGAGAGCGGTTCCGTAAGATAAGTCCGATAATTATACGACGCTAACATCATCAAGCAGGCTGATAAAAGTCCAATAATAATCATACCTTCCAGCATTGGACAAAGGTTGCGACCAGTGGCTTTGCGATCGCTCACAGCCAAATATAAAGCCGAACTTAAATAATAAAGCGCTGCTAGGAGTAATGCCCAAACCGGAAAAAGCCGGAACGCGTTCCAACCAAACTGGCACAACAAATACCATTCTAGACCTAAAGATACTGTGCCAATACCAAGTTTATAAAACGCTGCGGCGGGTTTGGAATGAATATACATATCTTTTATTATAAGGACTTTGCGCAAAAAAGCAACTTTTTACGAACTTGTAATTACGAATAATTGTAACTTCGTAAAATACTCTTTATGCGGGACGCGTCGCTCAGGCCCGTCGTTACGGGCTTCGCGCGCTCATTCTCAGTCGTAACTTCCGAAAGCCCGCGTAAAGAGCGCTTTGCGGAAGCAACATTTAATGAGCAACAACTTATTAACATACACAACACAAACTCTTATTTTTTGTTAGGAATTAGAACATCAAAAAGCTGGCATATTATTACTATTCTCTAGGTAGAACAATATAGCCCAAAGAATAATATAAATAAAGTCTTAATTTTCTTCCCTACT
>CAZUNS010000055.1:0-5375 GCA_964621655.1 uncultured Candidatus Saccharibacteria bacterium
GATATGGCACAGGCGACGCTTGCTCGGCTTATGGTAATCGTAATTTTTATCAATATTTCACCGATTGGTTTGGCAGTACGCAAATTAGTGTGGATGGAGAACTAACGATTATTCCAGATGGAGAATATAGTTTAGTTTCGGCCGTGAGCTCCGCTCGCGTAATGGCATTAGACGGTAGTAATGTTGAGCTCGGTGAGCTTGATGATGAAGACACCGCCCAACGTTGGAGCTTACGTCGTGACAAAACTACAGGATATTATGAAATTATCAACTTAGCAACAAATTTACCTTTGGTACCGCAAAGCAGTGATATTGCTATGAATACTAATGTGGTGGCGGCAGCATCGGCTACTTGTGCGAAATGGTGGAAGCTTTATCTCACATCAGACAACTATCTTACTTTTGAGTCAACATGTACTAACGGCATGGTATTGGATGTACGGGGCGGAGCTAATGCTGTCGGCACAAACATCGAAATGTACCCAGCTGATAACACCAAAGCTCAAAAATGGCAAATCCGAACCGGACAAACTTTGGCGGATGGGGTTTATACTATCCATGCTAGCGGTAATGAGCAGCAGGTAATTGATATTGCTGGTGGTCTCTACCGTGATGGCGATAATATTGATATTTGGACGGCACACGGTGGCTTAAACCAGTTATGGAAAGTAATTTATAATGACGAAACCGACGATTATCAAATCGTAAATCCATATTCTGGTAAGAGCTTAGATTTGAATAGTGCTAAGGCAGTAAGTGGGCAGAATATTCAGCTTTGGCTATCTAATTCATCCTGCGCACAACGTTGGAAGCTTGTAGCTGACGGCGAGTATTATCGATTACTTTCAACTTGCAGTTACAGTTATGCACTAGACTTATCAAACAACGAAACCATCCCCGGACGTAATATTCAACTCTGGAAAACTAATGATGGAAATGCTCAAAAATGGAGTTTCGTCCAACAAGAACCAATTTTAAAAGACGGCACCTATGTGATTACGTCGAAGCTTTCTGAAGATTTAGCACTCGATATTGCGGATAATTCTACCAAAAGCGGTGCTAATGTTTTAGTTTGGTCTAAACATGGTGGTGTCAATCAACAATGGGAAGTACATTATAATGAAAAAACCAATGATTACACCATATATAATCCTAATTCCGGCAAAAACCTTGATCTTAATACTGGTATCGCCCAAGATGGTCAGAATATTCAAATCTGGTCGACCAACTCATCCTGCGCGCAACGTTGGAAAATCAACCAACAGGGCGAATATTACGAGATTAGCTCGGCCTGCAATGACACTCAAGTAATTGACATTTATGGTGGGATTAATAAAAAAGGTCAGAACGTCATAGTCTGGAAACGCAACAACGGCAATAACCAAAAGTGGCAATTTGTGCCAATCTCATAGCGATTACTTCACTTTTCTGAAAAGCGTGATAAGATAGACCTATGAAGAAGGGTCTACGTAATCAGGAGAGACATTGTCGTCCGAGTGGCGCAAAAATTGCGGAATGGTTTTATCGGATTATTCTTGTAGTCACAGTATTAATAATTGGTTGGGTGTTATTACTTAATTTGACGCAGGGAATTAATGCGCCAGTCTGGGTTATCTTACTAATTTTTATAATTGGTATTCTGGGTGTTATATTGTATCGTGGGCAAAATTATAAAAAACTCCTACTCCGGATTCGCAAAAAGTACCCCAAACTCACTACAGCAAAGGTACTTCGGATTAGCCTAATTGGAGCCATCGTGGTTGGAATACTTGCGCGCCTGGCCTTTATCTTGATTGCGGGGCGCTATCACCCACCCACCGAGTTAAGCGACACTGGCATTCAATGGTTTGCGGCGCAGACCTGGGCGAATGGTGAGTCACTAAATATTTATGAAGGCGCTTACGAAGCTTTCTTCCCACACTTAATGACCTACACCGCAACGCTAGCTTTCTTTATGAAGATATTTGGTGCTAGTGCGTTAGCGATCATATTTTCTAACTTGCTTTTTGATTTGATTGCTGTATTTGCGCTGTATATCTTATTAAAAAAGTGGCGTGGCAAAATCGCAGCTCATATCGGAGCAATTCTTTGGTTAATCAACCCTTTGGAGATTTTGTACTGCGGTGTAGGAATGGCGATTGTGGTAACCAATACAGTACTAGTAATTATATTACTCTTAGCCTATCTTGGTTGGCAAAGCTTTCAGAAAATGCAAAGAAAGGCCTTCTTGGGTCTAATGATTGCATTAGGATTGATGATTAGTCTAGGGAACGCTTTTCGTCCGTTCTTTACGGTTTTTATTATCGCTCTTTTGATGGTTTTTGTTTATCAATTAATACGAAAAAAAGTGCAAAATATTCCTTTAGCGATTGGTGGTCTTGCGCTCATGTTGGTAAGTACTTTTGGCGGCAATCAGCTCATTGATCTTGGTTATCAACAGCTTAATAGCTATCATGTACCAGGCGGTACTGGCGTGGGTTGGAATTTCTTGGTAGGCGCCAATTACGAGACGCATGGTCGTTATAACGTCGAAGATTATCAATATTGGTTGCCACGTATGTATGGCGATAACATGGATAAATTTCGGGAGTTTGACGAACCGAGTTATAGTGTAATCGAAGTGAATGATGATTTAGTTGGGTTACAAAAAGAACTTTTCGCACGCGGCCTGGAACGTTACCGACAGATGAATTTGATGCAGCTAGCTTTGCACATGATGAACAAAACCGTCATATTATTTGCGGATGCGACGACGGTTACGTGGCCCTTCGGTGAAGCATATAATATAGATTTGTGGAATCAATACTATTTAGCAATTCACAGTATCGGTACAATTTTAATCATCATCTGTTTAATATTCTCACTAGTCTTTCTGTTGCAGAATCTTGAAAAAAAGCGAGCCAAGACGCCTGCGCCGGATCCGTATCTACTATTTGTTAGCCTGAGTTTTTGCGGGTTAACGGCAGCATCTCTTATGGTAGAAGTCATGCATCGCTACATGATGCCACTTATGATATTCTTTATGATTTTTGCGGCTTGCCAGATAGCACTGATGATGAAAAAAGGAGAAAAGCAGCATGCCTAGAAAAGCCCCCATCCTATATATTGTAATTCCATGTTATAACGAAATAGAAGTTTTACCAGAAACCACCAAACGTCTGACCAAAAAAATGCAGAATCTGATTGCGCAAAAAACCATTGCCAAAAACAGTCATGTTCTCTATGTAAATGACGGCAGCAAGGACCAGACCTGGCAAACTATTTGTGATCTGCACGCCAAAAATAAGCTCATCGCTGGCATTAATTTATCGCGTAATCGTGGTCACCAGAACGCACTGTTAGCTGGGTTGATGACCGCTAAGGAAGACGCGGATGTCATTATTAGTATGGATGCAGATTTGCAGGATGACATTTCCGTGATTAACGAAATGCTAAAAGAATATGAGAATGGAGCCGAGATCGTTTATGGAGTGCGCTCATCGCGTCAAAAAGATTCTTGGTTTAAACGGACTACAGCCGAAGGTTTTTATAAATTTATGAATTTAATGGGAGTAGAAGTAGTTTTTAATCATGCTGATTATCGCTTGGCCACCAAACGAGTCTTAGACGAGCTAGAGAAATACCAAGAAGTAAACTTGTTTTTACGGGGAATTTTCCCGCTGATTGGTTTCAAAACTGCCACGGTGGCTTACGAACGCCAAGAGAGATTTGCCGGGAAGTCTAAGTATCCTTTGGGTAAAATGATGAGCTTTGCTTGGGATGGAATTTCGTCCTTTAGCGTGAAGCCACTACGGATTATTGCTATCTTAGGGTTCTTAATGACTTTCTTTAGTGCTATTATTCTACTATATTCACTAATTGTTAATTTTATGGGCAATACAGTACAGGGATGGACCTTTATTACTTGCTCAATCTGGCTGGTGGGTGGCATTCAGACTTTGTTTATCGGTATCATTGGAGAATATATTGGCAAAATCTACAGCGAAACCAAAAAACGTCCGCGTTATTGCATTGCAGAGATCCTGAAAAAATAGCCACCCATCTTAGAGTAATATATCATATATGATATATTACTCTGGAAAAATACCCCAAAAAGGCCTTATATGAGCAGCTATAATGATTGCAATATATCATCTATGATATATTTACTAGCATTACCGTCTCCGTATGGATTGACGGCGGTAGACATTTTTTGGTAAGCATCTAGATCATTAAGTAGTTCAGCCGTAGCCCGATAAACTGCTTCAGTATCAGTGCCAACTAGCTTTAAAGTCCCAGCCGTTACACCTTCTGGGCGTTCGGTAGTATCGCGCAAGACTAGGACTGGTTTACCGAGTGACGGGGCTTCTTCTTGAACACCGCCACTATCCGAGAGAATTAGGTAAGCTTGCTCCATGAAATTATGGAAATCAACTACATCTAGTGGTTCGATTAATTTAATGCGCGCATTGTCACCCAGGACTTCCCGAGCTACTTGTTGTACTTTGGGATTTAGGTGTACCGGATAAATCACCTTTACGTCTGGAAAATCGTCAACAATCTGACGAATTGCTGCAAAAATCTGACGCATTGGCTCGCCCAAGTTTTCGCGCCGATGAGCTGTAACGAGAATCAGACGACTATCCTTTGCCCAGTCCAAAACATCATTTGAGTATTCGCCAGAAACTGTCATTTTGAGCGCATCAATCGCAGTATTCCCGGTTACAATAATTTTTTGGCGAGAATTCAAACCTGGCTCTAAGTGTTTTCGGCTGGTCTCAGTGGGTGCATAAAGAAAATCAGCCATTCGATCAATAATTTGGCGATTCATTTCCTCAGGGAACGGAGAATATTTATCATAAGTGCGCAATCCCGCTTCGACGTGACCAATAGGAATTTGCTGATAAAAAGCCGCAAGACAAGCTGCCATGGCGGTAGTGGTGTCGCCGTGTACGAGCACTAGGTTGGGCTTGGTCTCAAGCAAAACTTTCTCAAACTCGACCAAAACTTTGGCGGTAATAGTAGTGAGCGTCTGATTAGGTTCCATGATATCTAGATCATAATCGGGCTGGATGTGAAAAATTTCCAAAACCTGATCCAGCATAGCACGGTGCTGTGCCGTGACGCAAACGATTGGCTTAATACCGGCGCGACGCTCAAGTTCTTTTACGACTGGTGCCATTTTGATAGCTTCAGGCCGAGTGCCAAAAACAATTAAAACTTTCTTTTCCATTATTGATTAATTTCTCCTACAAAATCTGTAATTACTTTGCGCCAACGGTCTTCCCAAAGATGCTTCTCAAAAGAACTTTTTGCAACATCGAGTGCATGTTTACTCATTGCGACGCGCAACTTAGGTTGCCCAATTAATTCTAGCATGGCTTGCGCCAGCGCAT
>CAZUNS010000056.1:0-5360 GCA_964621655.1 uncultured Candidatus Saccharibacteria bacterium
AAAAAGCATTGTTGGTATGGTATAATAATTCTGGAAGCGTGGCCGAGTGGTTGAACCACAGTAGGAACCGCGAAAAATCTAGAGCTTGCTCTAGATTTCTTAAGGTGACGCCCTGTTGGCGAAATTCTGTGCAGAATTTCGCAGGCGCACGACAATCATTTATCCGCCTTCAACCCCAACACATCTAGCAATTCTTATCAATGACGTCAAAAGTATGGTATAATGATTCTGGAAGCGTGGCCGAGTGGTTGAAGGCGCACGACTCGAAATCGTGTGGGCAGCAATGTCTCGGAGGTTCGAATCCTCTCGCTTCCGCCAGAATAGGTATAAGGATAAATCGAGCGTTAGCGAGATTTATTTTTATACCTATTCTCTAGTGATAGCGAGAGATTGCGAACCGTAGGTTCGGTTGTCGTAGGAAGCGAGAGAAGACTAGAGCTTGCTCTATGTCTTCCGAGCTGACGCCCGACAAACTTGTTTTTCTCTAGAAAAACAAGAATCCTCTCGCTTCCGCCAGGAAGTAATAAAAATCTGCATCTCGTATGCAGTATTTTTATTACTTTTCTTTTTGGAAAAGCTGAGAATTCGAGCCCAAGGTTCGTTAGACGCCCGGCGCGAAGCGCAACGGCGCGGCTTATTTATCCTCTCGCATATCATCGACACCCAGCGAAATGGCTTGCGATAGCAAGACATAACCCTCTCTTTTTCCGAGCTGACGCCCGACAAACTTGTTTTTCTTTAGAAAAACAAGAATTCTCTCGCTTCCGCCAGAATAAGTATAGAAAATCCCCAGCCATTACAGCTAGGGATTAGAAGTTTTAGTGCGATTTTTGGTTATTCTGCTAAGACAAGCTTTGCGCCACATCGTTACCACGACTTCTTTTCATCAAGTAAAAAGTCTTTCGGGTTCGCCAACATACAGCTAGCAACCCACATACACGCTATGCCCGCAAAGCTTAAAGCAGAGCCCAGAATCAGCGCTAAACGATCTATCCAGTCTGGAGACCTAAGCTCTTTCGACGCCTTCGCTGGCTCGCCCATCTCATCGTCGACAAGTTGATAACGTTTTCCGTCGATAGTGACATACTGAGCGCTTTCAGCGTCATCAGGACCAACATCCGCCCCGGGTATAATCATTATACCGAGAATCGCCGATCCTATCCCTACGAGAAACAATTCCAAAACCACCAAAACATTCTTAAGTTTCATAATTCTACCCCCTACTTGAATTAAAATATTATATTAGACACCCTATATCTTCATTATAGCACACATGCTTAAAATTGTCAATAGGAAAATCCCAACTCGAGCATAAAACGCCGCCCCAGACTAGGGGCGGCAATACAGAGATTACGCAACGACGAAGGCCGGAGTACACGAACACGTATCGTCCAGACCACCGACACTAACAGAACCATCCATATTTACCTGCCAGATCTCGTCATAATCACCCTTGTACGAGCGCGTCCAACAACTTCGAGCCTTGCCCGATGGATCTCGACGGGCACGTTCTTCACACGACACCGTCCAATCCGTCGGTGTATGCCAAAAATACTCCCACGTCCACACTTCTTCAGGACCCCTAAAGAAATGTGGGCTCACATGCAGCTCATCCATGCTCGGCACAAAGGCACTTGCCAGTATTTTCCCTTCAGGATCAAATAAGGTAACCTCCGCTATCACTGTTTTTAATCCCTCAGAACATCCTTCCAGATGCCTATCGTTCAGCACGGTATGCGGTACAGACTCAGCATACCCCAACAAACCACGCTGGCCATAAAACGGAGCTTCCCATGGCAAAGCGTTCTGACGCAACAGAGTAGCTCCCATACACAATCCACCATTTGCCATATGCCACTTACGATAGTCCACCACGATCAACGGCATCAAATACGTTACACCTTTCTCGACGTCGGTCCAAGTATCCGGGATAATTGTGCCTACCGGGAATTTCTCCCGAGCGGTACCGTCGCGCACCGCAGCCTGCAATCGGCGAAAGATGTCTTTCTCTGCAGCAGCGCTAGTAATGACAGGTTCTCCTGAGACCAAAACTTTCTTCCCCATCGCTTAATCCCCTTTCAAAGTTCTAAAGTTGTTGATTTTTCGTAAAATCAAATTCTTTCAAGTACTATACTATCATAAATTAACCCTATCTGCAAGGCACGCCCCTATAACTATTGACAAAATTAAGCATGTGTGCTATAATGGAAAGATAGGGTATGCTTTGCTAACCAACAATCAGCAAAGAAATCCAGTTTAGCGCAAAATGCACATATACGCACAAAATCCAAGCGCGTATACCTGCAAATTCCAAACTCGCAAACCCCAATTACCCCGCAACTTAACATTGTGATTATTTTATGAGAAGGAGTGACTAAAATGCCCCGAGAAGTTATCGAGTTGGCAAGACTGGAGATGATGCCCCGTATCATGTCGGTACACGGGCAACCCGAAGAAATCGAGATGGCGGCCTTCGTGGGCGCTACCTGCGGCACCGTTGCATCACTTGGCCTTGGCCTAGTCGATCATGACGGCAATCGTTATTTGTGGTCGCAAGCAACACCCCATGCGCTGATCGCCTGCTGGCGTGGCATGTTCATACTGGACGCGCTAAGCCAGATCCACAGCGATACCATTCCCAAGACTTACCGCATCGTTCAGCGCCGCGAGTCTGCTCTCCTGAACGAAGCTCTTGCAGACCTAAAATGGCAACTCCCTAATATCGCCGATCTGCGCGCAGAGTTCCTGAATATGAAGATCCCTGATGGCGAGCTGGACCGTATGCTCATCATCTGCAACGACCCCAGCAACAATATTGATGTCTCCATCAGTGAGCTCAAAGAAGAACTCGCCCTTGGTATCATCAACGAAACCGAGCAGCTCAAGCGCGCTTTCGAGATTGATGCCGCCTGCCGTGCTCGGCAAGAAGCTATTAACGCCCGTTGCAAAGATCCTTTGCCTGCCGATCAAAGTTTTCGCAAATTCTGCGACGACGCCGGCATCCGCTATCTCTGCGATGCTCCCCTGGGCTGCTACGGCCCCGACTGGAGTCACCGCAATCTGAAAACTCTGGACGAAAATATCGTCCGTGTCGGCCTGAGCTACCATAACGCCTTCGATATCATCTGTACCGAGTATCTACCGCGGCCCAATAAACTTTCCAATGTTTTTGGCCACATCGGCACACCCGTGCTGCGGCTGAAAAACGGCGTTGAGCTGATTTTGCGCACCGCGCACTATCACGATGACGAAATGTGGGTCACCACCAGTCATGTCGGGCACACCGACCGGCAGACCGAATGGATACTGTCCGACTTGGCCGCCCACAAACCCCGCATGGTTGGTCTCACCTACGACTTTTCCAGCAAGCCTACGTTCCACCGTCGCAGCTATTACCATATCAAAGACCAGTCTCAGCCGTCACGGCTGACCCAGCTGCTGCAAAAGTTCAAAAAATAATCACCGCAGACCGCCTAGTATTACGCTAGGCGGTTTTTCATGCTATAATAATGAAAAGGGTTAATTTTGGAGTTATTATGAGTAGTGTTTTCACGAAAATCGTGCAGGGTGAGCTGCCCTGTTACAAAATTTACGAAGATGAACGTACGTTGGCTTTTCTCGATATCGAGCCAGAAGCCCCTGGCCATACTCTAGTAGTCCCAAAAGTCGAAGTCGATCGGATTTACGATCTTAGCGACGAAGATTACCACGCTGTCATGAACACCGTCAAGAAATTATCCCGCCATTTTGAAAATGTCCTAGGCAAACGCATTATGCTCAAAGTCATCGGCGTAGACGTTCCCCATGCCCACGTCCATCTCATACCCATAGACGAGCAGCAGACCGACACTAAACCCACTCCCGAAGCACTCACTGCCATACAAAATCAACTAAAACTCGAGGATTAACCACATGAAATTCACCAAAAGCTACGAACCAGGAGAGTTTGAACCAAATATTTATGCCCTATGGGAGAAGACCGGCGCCTTCCAGCCTAAAGAACCCGTCTATAATTCCGACGAAAGCGACACCGAGAATTGTTATTCCCTTGTCATGCCGCCACCCAATGCCAATGGCAATTTACATATCGGCCACGGCCTTACCATCGCCATCGAAGATTCCCTAGCCCGTTATTATCGTTTGCGTGGCCGCTCGACTTGGTATATTCCGGGGGCAGATCATGCCGGATTCGAGACCTGGGTAGTCTACGAGCGCAATCTCGAGTCCAAGGGCCACACTCGTTTTGAATATGGCCGCGATGAGCTCTATGCACAAGTTTGGAATTTCGTAGAAGAGCAGCGTGGCAATATGGAATTGCAAGTGCGTGCGCTTGGCGCAAGTTGTGCCTGGCCAGATCTGACTTTCACCCTAGACGAAAACGTTGTCTCGCGCGTCTACAAAACCTTTGAGAAAATGTGGAATGACGGGCTCATTTACCGAGGCGAGAAACTTGTCAATTTCTGCCCTAAGCACCAGACTGCCTTCGCCGACATCGAAGTCGAGCACCAAGACGAGAAGGGGTATCTCTGGGATATTGCCTACAAGCTCGTCAATCCGACCGATGATTTACAAGAAATTATCGTCTCCACTACCCGCCCCGAGACACTCTTTGGCGATGTAGCGGTAGCGGTCAATCCCGATGATGGTCGTTACAAAGATTACATTGGCACCGAAGTAGAATTACCTTTGACTGGCCGCACGATTCCTATTATTGCCGACGAGCACGCCGATCCAGAGTATGGTACTGGCGCGGTCAAGATCACTCCCGCACACGATTTCGACGATTTTGAAGTAGGCGACCGCCATCATCTCGCCCGCATCCAAGTGATTAGCGAAGATGGTAAGATGTTAAAAAATACTGGTAATTACGCTGGTCTCACCACCGCCGAATGTCGCAAGCGCGTCTTGCACGATCTCGAAGAAGTTGGCTTGCTCCGGGGTGAGCACGAAATCGTCCATTCGGTCGCACATTGCTACAAATGCGGCGCCGTCATCGAACCAATGCTCAAGGCACAGTGGTTCGTAGACGTGAAACAACTCGCCCAAGCCGCCATCAAACATCTCGAGCATAATGAGATTAAATTTACCCCCACCAACAAGAAAAAAGTTCTCATTAATTACCTTGAGAATCTCAAAGATTGGAATATTTCCCGCCAAATCCCTTGGGGTATTGCCATTCCGATGTTCCATCAGACCGAGACCGACACCGCTCCAGAATGGATTTTCGACACCCGAACCAATTTGCAAAAAATCGAGATCGGTGGTGTCCGTTATTATCGCGACGAAGACACTTTTGATACCTGGTTCTCTAGCTCCCACTGGCCGCTAGTCTGTACCAACTGGGAAGAAGGCCAAGAAAA
>CAZUNS010000057.1:0-5211 GCA_964621655.1 uncultured Candidatus Saccharibacteria bacterium
TTTCATAATAAAGCAATTATTGCTCTAAATACGAAAAATGTAAATGATAAAAAGATAGCCTCTAAACTCAACACCTAGAGACTGCTTCTTAAACTTAAAACTTTCTCGCTAATTGCCGTTTAGCCGAGGTGGCGTTGTATAATATAGATATGAATAAAATTGTTCCACAGTTTCAAAATAGTCTATTTTCCGATATAGCTAACAATATTCCGGACATTGCCGAGTTTGGTATTGATAGTATTCTAAATGAGGGCATCTTAAAAGATTTCCCACTCATGAGCACGCTAATAGGAGTGAAAAGTGTAGCTCAGAATCTTCACGATAGAAATTTGCTGCGTCAGACACTAACTTTTGTAAAAGAATTAAATAGTGGACAACTGGACGGGAAGAAGAAAGAGAAGTATAAAAAGAAAATTAATGAAAACCCAAAGAAGGCTGAAGCTGAGCTTGGTAGAGTACTGATTATTCTAAATCAAAATATAGAGTTGGCTAAAAGTAAAATCTTAGCGGCAATATTCCGAGAATACATAAACGAAAACATAGATTGGAAAACTTTTTGTGAGTTTTCGGAGATAACAAAAATGTTTTTTATAGACGATATTTACGATTTAGATACTATATATCATCAAGAGCCCAATTATCTTGCTTTCTTATCCTATGGAGCTGACAGATTGGTTGCTCTTGGCTTAGTAAAAAGTTCTACTGCGCCCGCAATTGTAGAAGATGCGCTAGACATACGTCAGAGCATGAAACTATCTGATATAGGCGAAAAATACTACAAAATAGTGTCTAAAGTGTTATTATAAATCAAATATCGGCAAAGTTTTAATCCACAAGACTTCGTAGCCCTCAGCCTCTAACTTCTGTTTTTCTTTAATCATAGCATCTAGTCGTTCCACTTCATCCGCCACATTCCACTTATCAAGACACTTAAAATCATACGCTCCGTCCGGAGATTTATACTTCATGATAGTAACGCTATTCTCGCTAGCTGGGTTCATACTAATCCTTCGCCTTCCTTCTCATTGCTTTTAATTCTCGTAAACGTTTTTCATGAGCCTTCTTCGCTAACTCCCAAAACTTCTTCCGTATTATTTTTCGCTCTTCACCATCAAGCAATCTATTTCCGTTTTCGGTAACCTCAAAATATAAATGGCTATTATCGTCATAGTCCATGCGACTAGACTGGTTGGCGTATAGTACGAATCTGCCATCCACTACTTCAAGATAATATGTAAAACCGCCAAACATTCCTGGAATAGCCGCAAAACCTTGAGTATCAGGGCGTAATAAATCTTCTGTAATCTTTGGGAACTCAAAATCAGGGTTTTCTTCCAAATACTTATCAAACCCACAAAACTCGCACTGCTCAATAATTAGCTCCCTAAAGTTCTGCTCCAGTTTACTTAAACTGTTCGTGTTATTTTTTACCATATTTCTACCTTGCTTTTGTCTTTCCTCTATAAGCTTTATTAAATGTTTCAGTAGTTTTCTGGTAATCCCCATCCTATACCAGCGATCAGCACCAAGACCATCATCACTACCAGCAAGCGAAGCTGTCAATAAAACCAACGTCAAATCTAGGTCTAGGTCCTCATACTTACGTCTATCTTTCAATAAAACCCATGCGTATGCTTCGCCCCAATATCCACCACTACCTGTAAATAAACATAGGTCGTAAAATGTAGGTAAGATTTTGTAGTTAATGGGAAAATAGGCGAACCTAAATACGCTAATAAAGTGCGATAACCTTTTGAGTTGTGTTAGCTGTATTTTTGATAAATTGACGGCTTTTTCGTGGGCTTCTTCTAACCATGATATATCGCAGCCCTCCGGAGTTGGCATTTTCAGCTTGAAACGGTTATAAGGGTGATCTCCAGTATCGTATGGGTAACCGCTCTTTCCAGTCATTATACATAAAATCTTCATAAACCAAGTCATATTACCATCTCCCACAGCTCAGCCCATATTGGGTACATTTCGCTTCGTCAAGCGCAATACCACGACTAATAGCATCTTGCCATGACATTATGGCAGCCCCCATACCGCCACAATGAGTAGTGTCGTAACCTTTGGAGTTCGCATACGCTACATATTGGCTACCATGTGAGCCAGCCCATAAATCATTAGAAGTACCTGTGAACCTTGCCACTCCAAAGAAAGATTTTTCTTCTGCTAGTGAACACTGACCAGCACCGCTATCATAGGTATAAAAAGCGTATGTTGTTGACCCCGCAACGTATTTATCATTGAGATTATAATCAGGCTTTTTGGCTGGCTGAGCAGGTTGAGATGGCTGGCTTGGAGCAGAGGGCTGGCTAGACTGAGACGATTGACTGGGTTGAGATGGCTGAGCGGCAGGAGTGCTTGGCTTAGAGACAGAAGAACTATTAGTTGATTGACCATTACTAGAGCTTGCGCTGTTAGCTGGTTTTTGCGTGGTAGTTTGTGAATTATTGGTTGTCGGCTTTTTGTCGTCAGCTACCTGCTCGCTTTTGCTATTATCGTCCTCAAACTCTCCAGCTTCTCCAGTTTGCGTATCGTCTTGTTCGGATAGGGAGTTGTCGTCATTTTGGCTATCAGCCACGATTGGTGTCTCCTCATGTGGTTTGCTGGCATTTATAATTGCCACCGTTCCAGCAGTGCCACCAGCTACAACTGCGACCGCACCAATGCTAAGACCTACCTTTGAGGCAAGACTTGCGCCTTTAATGGCTGTTAGTATAGAAGTAAAACTTATCATATATTCATGCTCCTGCCTTGAATTATGGGACTTTTCTCGCTAAAAATAAACCCTAATTTGCGTTATAGCCATAATCTCCACGAGTTAGCAAGATATTCTTCCACCAAGACTCCCTCGCAATAATTGTTTCGTCGTCGGTGGTAGATTTGTAAATATCAAGAATTGAATAGCGGAAGTTATCTTTTACATAATCTAAACCTTTTTCTTCAACTAAGGCTTTCAGCTCCTTGTTATGTCCATGCCCATTTTCTGCGTAATTCCACCACCTGCCCAGCAACATGTTGTCGCCATAAGCCGAACCCACATAACGCTTATTGGTAGCAGTATCAGTTATGAGGTAGACTGCCTTTTGGTTTTCTAGTGCGGTTTGCCAGTTCTTTAGTTTTAACACTCTGCGCAGATCGCTCCATGACAGGTCAATGTTATCATAGCCTGGAAAATCTTCACCCAGTTCGTTGTATGGGTGTTCGAGAATAGTTTTGACATATATGGAGTCAATAATATCTTCACTTCGTACAACAACGTTTCTACCCTTGTCTTCAAAATGTACTACTAGTCGACCGAAGAATGGGGCGTACTCGACAAAACTTTCTTCGTCAGCGTTAATCAAAAATTTACCATCATCTAATACTCTATATGCGTTTACTAATAGCCAGTCCTTGTCGGAAGAATACGGAATGAAGCAAAATACAACGTCGCCAGTCTTAAATCTTTTATGTCCATCAGGGTTATGGGTTTTTACCGACTCTTTAACAACGGCAACCTCGTCAGAACGGTACATATAAAGCAAGTTAAAATCTCTAGAAATGTTGCCAAGCTTCGCTACGACTTCGGGAGTTTGGTTTTCTGCGTCATAATACCAATTACTATTGAAGACGAGCTTGAGTTTGCTCATATCTTCGTCTGATAAATGTAGTAAACTTGTGAATTTGATAGTGCTCATTTCTTGCTTGCCCTTTCCGGTCGCTTGATAACAAAAAATGCGACCATGTACTTAGTCGTCTAAACTTTGACAAATTGAGCTCCAAGAACCAAATTTGCGTACATAGCCGCATTCTTCCTTGGAGCAAGTGGTAATAAATGCCACGCTCAATTATCAAAATTTAGACACTTCTATTATACCACATTTTGCTTCAGAAAAGAAGATGGTTTTTCGCTAATGTAAGCAGAGGTCAAAGATTGACTTTTACAGGGGTAGAGAGTATAATAATAGCAATGATTACGAGGCAAGAAAAAATTCAATTTGTCGTGGATTTACTTAAAAGTCAAACGGAAAATGAGATTATTATTCCGGAGTCTATACTGTTAAGTTCCACCGAATGCAACGATATGCTAACTCCACACGAACTATTACATGTATTGGAACTTTTAGAGCAGCAATCAAATTGTTTAGCAATGGAATATAAACATAGGTATAGAAGCGAGAGTGAAATATATGCCGATGGGCAATTATATGGAGAGCTACAAGAAGATAAAGCTATGCTTTCGGACGCTCCAGGCGCATATGAGTCTGAGATACGAGGTTTGCTTGAGATTGTTGATTATTCTATAAAACTTTTGCCAGATTTCGACTTGGGCGTTCAAAACGTGTTAATGGATAAAACCAAGAATGTGCCTCCAAAAGATACCGATATCGCATTAAGACTTATATTGGATGGAGATAGCATTTTTATTAACTTTGTGAAAATTAGAAAACAATACAAAGTGAAAGATTTAAGTAGAAGTCCAATCTATAAAAATATTATGGAATATGCTGAAAAACACCAAAATTTCCCATTCGAACCTAGCAAAATATACAAAAACACTTACAATACATACGATCTGCTAAAACGTATTTTTGGTAGCACAATAATCTATAAAGCATTTTTCACGATTTCTGGAGAAAGTGGTTCTGAGTTAGTCGCAAATTTTTGCCCAACTTATGGCAGACTGAAAGAAATCGGTATTAGCATTCAAAAAATCAGAAATACTTTAGAAGATTTGAAATCATAACACGCTTTGAATTAAGCGCATTTTGCGTTTTTACTAACACGCAACTAACAGTTTACTAACGTCTTACTAACACATTCTAACGCACATTAACATACTATAAAAACACGATTATTAGTGATTCTGAGTCATGAGAGAATAGGGGTAGGTTCGCAAGAATAGTCGAACCGCTAACCAAAAGGAAGCCCCATGCAAGCAGCGTTCAGCGAGAAGCGTCTTGAACAACTTCGCCAACTACTCCATGAGTGCGCCAAACTCGACCTCCAGGAAGCGGAACTCTATGAGGCGGCAACGTCCATTATTCGTTATACCGCTGGGCGGCTACTTCGGGACGCTTCCAAAGAAAGTGAGGTGTAATGTCCGATACGGATAACTCTACTACAGACGAAGATATTAAGTCAACTTCTATTGAGGAAGCAATTGTCAAGCTACAAGAAGAAAACTTGTTATTTGTGGATCAGGAAGGCAACGGCCACTTC
>CAZUNS010000058.1:0-5076 GCA_964621655.1 uncultured Candidatus Saccharibacteria bacterium
GGTAGGGGTCTTATGATCTAGTTCATATGGATTATACATACTATAATTATATACTCCATTATAGATAAGCGCAAGCAGTTTTTATTAGTCGTAATCTACGGATAATTAAATGATATGCTATAATGTTGGTATGGGAATTGAGAGAAGTTTTGATGCAAATAAGCCGCAGCCACGCCGAGTCTTGGACACTACTGTTAATGAGAATGATCCCGCTGAACAAGCCGAAGAAATTACCTTGCGTCCAACTTCTTTTGCAGATTATATTGGACAAGAGCGTCTCAAAAATAATCTCAAACTCGCAATCGACGCCGTAAAAAAGCGTGGTGACGGAACGACACTGGATCATGTTTTGTTGTATGGCCCGCCAGGTCTTGGCAAGACTACTATGGCCAATATTATCGCGCACGAGTTGGGTGCGAACATGCGGATTACCAGTGGTCCGGCCATTGAGCGAGCTGGCGATCTAGCATCAATCCTAACGAACTTACAACCTGGCGATGTGTTGTTTATTGACGAGATTCACCGCCTGAAACGCGCCGTAGAAGAAGTATTATATTCGGCGATGGAAGATTACAAACTTGATATTGTGATTGGTAAGGGGCCGGCTGCTCGTTCGGTGCGCTTAGACTTGCCTAAGTTTACTGTGGTAGGGGCTACGACTCGGACCGGTTCTCTAGCGGGGCCACTGCGCGATCGCTTTGGTTTGGTACATCGCCTAGAATATTATAAACTTCCTGAGATCGAGCAAATTATTGCGCGCACAGCCAAGATTCTTGGTACTGAGATTTCTCCCGAGGCCACCACATTGCTCTCTACACGTTCCCGACTGACGCCGCGCATCGCCAATCGCCTGACCAAACGCGTACGCGATTACGCTGAAGTACACGGTGATGGCTATATTGATACCACACTCGCGCAAGGAGCGATGGACTTGATGGAAATTGACGAGCTTGGCCTAGACCCAGCCGATCGCAATATGCTCGAACTGATGCTAGAGAATTATGGCGATCGTCCGGTTGGTCTTACTACAATCGCTGCGCTGACTGGCGACGAAGCGGCTACTATCGAAGATTATTATGAGCCATACATGTTGCAACTTGGCCTAATCGAGCGAACTCCGCGCGGCCGCTCGGTTACGGCAAAGGCGCGCAAACATCTCGAGAAATTAAAGGTTTAATGATTTTATTTTTGTAAAATTTGCATTATAATATAATAAGTAAAAGGAGAGGAGTTTATGAAACCACTAGAAAAAGAAAGCAAGACTTGGAAAAATCTTGAAACGGCCTTTGCAGGCGAATCACAAGCAGCCATGAAATATAAGTATTTTGCATCTAAAGCACGCAAAGACGGCTTTGAGCAGATTGGCGCTATCTTTGACGAAACTTCCGACAATGAGAAGGAGCACGCCAAGGTCTGGTTTAAGTTACTACAAGGTGGCGAAATTGCCGGTACTAGCGAAAATCTCCAAGCGGCAGCTAATGGCGAAAACTACGAGTGGACCGATATGTATAATAATTTCGCTAAAGAAGCTCGCGAAGAAGGCTATGAAGAAATTGCAGCCAAATTTGATTTGATCGCTGGCATCGAAAAAGAACACGAAGCACGTTATCTCAAACTCAAGGCCGATGTTGACTCTGATATGGTCTTCCGGAGCGATAAAGTTACCGTCTGGAAGTGTCGTAACTGTGGTTTTGTCTACACTGGCGAAGCAGCTCCTGAAGTTTGCCCAGCCTGCAATCATCCACGAGCTTTTTTTGAGCTACGAGCAGAGAATTATTAAATCGACTAAGATCTTCGGTTTTCCTAGATCGAAAATTATAAATGGAGCCCCCGGATGATCCGGGGGTTTCCAGTTCGTAACGGGACTTAATTAAATACTGCCGTTGTTGTCGCAGGCTCCAGCTACGGACTTAGTCGGTTGACTATACCAGCAGTTATTAGTAATCCAGAAGTATTTCTTAATCGCATCGCCATCATCGCCGCCAGCAGCCTCGATCGCGTATTGAGGATAGGGGAAGTATAAATCAGCTGGGTCGAGACGAGTCTCTACCCGTCGGACTAGCTGGCTAGTACGACCAGTCGAGTCTACGCTAATCTGGGCACCATCGAATTCTACCACCTTACCGCTAGCATCGAGCAGCTCGATCGCAAAGTCAGAAATCGTTTCTTCGTACGGCAAGGAAATTACCAAGAAAGCGGTGTCATTACTGCCAATATTAGTATCCAACAGCGTAGCTTGGCAGGCAAACTCCGATGTAGACGAGCATGTAGCTGCAATGGGTTCGTGCGCCGCGACAGCTTCAGGACTATTGACATTGCCGAATTGAGTCCATTGACTACTCGAAATTTCAGCCGATGGATTGCCAGGAATAATTGTATTTGGCACAATCGTCATTGAACTATAAATCAAATCATAATCATCGCCGCTAGGCGTCTTGTGGTTACTGGCCTGATGAAAATTATCAATGACCATGTCTCCTTGCACCCGAATAAACGAAACAGAAATCGTAGGCGGTATTGTACGCTCGCCATTAGGGTGCAATTTTACATCATCAGATTCATAAACTCTACCATAATCATTACCAGCATTTTGCAACTTCTTATCACCCTGGTTTAAAGCAGAATACCACTTAATATTTACTTTGCTGATGGTATTTCCGCTGCTCAGAGCGCTACCTGCCACCCGCAACGGTATAACTTTGGTACGAGTATCTTTGCTCAAAGTACCACGATAATCTGGCACGGAGTCGCTGATAATTACACAGGTATAAGCTTGGTCGGCGGCGGTTTCGTCAGCGACAGTTACTTTTTCGGACAGAAGAAGTTCGCCACCATCATAGCCACCACCAGTTTCACTACCATAGAGATATTCGGCGAGACCGATTTTGGTATCACAGTCTTCCTTAAAAAGCTTACTCCTGCCGCAATCCCCCTTATTAGGGTTATCGCTGCTCATGCAGGCATAATAACGATTTACTGCCGTCTTGGCATCTTCGACGCCCGCCATTGCTGAATCGTACGCCGAGCGAGAAAGGTCATCGTCGCTACTGCGCCCAGCCTGATTAATCACAATCCGAATAAAGCTCAATGTCACCACGCCAAATAGCATCGTTGCAAAAATCACTACATAGAGCGACGCCACCCCGCGCTTAGTATTTGTTTTCTTCAAACATAACCTTTTCATATTTATTATTATACACCACTTCCTGCTGTGCGTGCAGCGAAATTAAATTTATTGATACCGCAATAATTAAACTTGGAGCCGAGATCGAATTTGTTACTACTGGTGTCGCTGTCTGGCCGGTTTAGGTTGAGTTTGTCGTCATCAGGATTACAAGTATCTTCGACGCGCGTGATAGTCGCATCGCCATTACCCGTACCTAGGATAAAAGTACCGGAGAAAAACGCGCGTTGTGTCACCACATCTTGCGATACTGGGAAGATTACAAGTTCGTATAAATATAAATTGGCTTCCGAAGATTCGACAAAACCATTTTGTGGTTCGACCTGCATGCGGTATTCATTTTCATTTGCCGTTTCACTCATATCTATAGTTAAATTACTAGAGTCAACACTATTGTAACTATCCTTCGCTACGCGCTGCTGACAAGCACGATAAGTCTTGTCCTCGAAACGAATTAGGTTAAAATCGGTTAAATCGTGTCTAATCTTATTGCTATCAAGATAAGTTAGGCTGAGCTTGATTTCGTTCTTTCGGCCATACCAAGTATTCCACATATAAGTATACTCGCCCGTGCAGAAAATCCCGTTCATTTGTAGCATATTCTCTTCTCTAGTAGCCGGATCCTCAACATTCTGTGCGTATTCTTGATAAATATAATTAAACGCACCATTACGAATACATTCTTCTTGATCCTCAACACTGGCGCCAGACAAGAATTTCCGGCACAGACTTGTAGTATCAATCGATGGTGCAGTATTAATCGTGGAGTTGAATTCACTAATTAAGTTCCTGCCGACATTATTAATTGCGTTGAGCGTCACGCCTTTTTGGAAAATTGCTAACATATTAGAAACAATTGTAGCAATCGCAATAAGTAGCAACGCGATAAAAGCGGTGACGATTGTAGTTTCGACAATAGTAAAGCCCGACTTAGTGGTAGATTTCTTGGTTGAGTTTTTCATATTAGTTAGTTCGCTCCTTGTGGATTATACAGACGGATGATCGTATCGAGTGCAGTCGGGTACGCATTCCCGGCGCCATACCAACAAGTCTCAATATAGAAGTCATAATAATCTGGCTCTGCCGAAGGTGTGCTGGTAGGGCCCCGTACGGCTACTACCCAAATCCCTTCGACTTTCATGACTCGAGTATAATCAGTTAGGAATGACTGCGTAGTATTGGTGCTGTTTTCGTTGCTGTCGGTTGCCGTCTGGGCACCATAAATAATCCGAGCGTTCAGCGACGCTGGCTCGAAGACATTAAAGACATCCGGGTCATCATCGTAAGTTGTGGCGTAAATCAAAGCATCACTATCTCTATAACTAGTACCATTTCCTTTATTATGCTGCGCTAAAAGCTGTCGCGTGTTAAGAACAAATGCGTCATTATCGCGTAATAAATTTTCTTTGTAATAACTATCGCAAGCTTTTACGCCGCCACTAGCACCGGCTGCGTCTGGCGGATAGATAATGCTATATTTATCGCTTGGCACGCTATGTTCCTTAATTTCTTTCCAAAGGTCTAGGTACTGTTGGCACTTGGTATCTAAACTTGCACCAGCCCCGCAGGTTGGTAGCGAAAGCTCCGCGATATATGAACTATGAATAAACCGCAAAGCTTCGGCCTGCGCGTTTAGTTCGTTGCGCGCCGTTACAAGTTCTAACGAGCGCTCGCTAGCAGAAATACCTAAATTCATCATGGCGATTGAGATAGTTGCTACCATGCAGAAAATTGCGAAAGCAAAAACTACTTCTACGATTGTATCACCGCGTTTTACGGCCAAAGATTTTTTGGTTTTACTCATTACATTGATCTCCATCTTCTTCGGTATCTACATTGCGCGTCCAAACTGCCGAAGAGTTATGTCCGTCCGCCGCAATCCGAATTTCGCG
>CAZUNS010000059.1:0-4930 GCA_964621655.1 uncultured Candidatus Saccharibacteria bacterium
TGCCCGGCAGGAATCATGGCGGTGACAAACCTTCGCACTTCGGGTCGCGAATCTAGCTCATGTTGAATAATTTCTCGTTGTAATTCCGGAAAAGCCCGGCCAGGCGTAAGCGCGCGATGACAAGTTGGGCAAAGTTTAACTAGATTATCGAGCACGTCAACTGCTTGCGAGTTGCTGGCGTAGGCAATAACGTGATTAATTTCAAAATAATAACGATCATTGCGGGGCATCTTAAAAGTGCGAGCGGCGGTAGGATATTTGTGGTGACAGCCGACGCAAATATCAGTAAAAGTTTCGCGGGCAAAGGCGACGATCTTTTGATTGCGAATGTTAAAGATTTCTTCGGGCGTGGTCGCCAAACTTTCGGTAGAAAACTTAAGGTCATTACGCAAAGCTTCGACTTCGGTAGGAGTGAGTTCATGCCCAACGACGGATTGACGGTAAAAAATCAAACGTTCTTCAAAACTCGGAAAGGTCCTGACTTCGCCAAGATCGGCCAAATTACTAGTCAAAATTGCAGTTTTGTAGGAATTTAGATTGTGATACCGTGCAACATGGTCATAATACCATTTTAGATTAATCCGAACTTGGGTGTTGCGGCGCTGTTCGCCGCGTACATATTGGGGCTGAAGTTCGCGAAAATTTAGATTTAAGCGCGAAAGTAATTCGTCGGTAGATAATAGTAATTTGAAAAAGTTATCAACGTACAACTCGGTGGGATTTTTCAAATCTACGGCGTATAGTCCGCGGTTAAAATCCGCACTACCGCGCAGCGCAAACATCGCCAGCGCCATTTCGACGTCAAGGTCGTAGTGCGCATTGGCTAGTTTTGGCAAAATTGCTTCGTAGACGTGATTTAGGAAAGTTTCCAAATCTAGATCATCACTATTAATAATTTGAGCACGGACCGTGGTGGAATTAACAGGTGCAAAGTCTAGCTGATATTTACGTGACAATCTTGCGGCGGTATCGGCGTAAGACGCACTTGTTAGCGGAATACCGTGAGCGTATGAGCTAATTTTGTATGTCGATACGACAGAGAAGTTCCCATCAGCGTCTTGGACGGTGTTGAAGAAGATAGCTAATAAAGTTGGTAAAGAAAATGCGCGTAATTGGTCAATCATGATTAATTTAACTCCTTTATGCGATGTTTAGCGATTTTGAAATATGTTGGGTCGAGCTCGATGCCAATAAAATCACGTTCTAGTTCGAGCGCAGCAACGCCAGTGGAGCCGCTGCCCATGAACGGGTCAAGAATTGAATCTTTGGGATTGGTGTGAATTTTGATAATCTCGCGCATGAGCTGGAGACTTTTTTGGGTGGGGTGATTAACACGCTCTTTGCCGGATACGGTAGCGGTATGGAACTCCGCGCGTAAATATTTTTGGTCTTTTGGTAAATTAAAGATCCACTTGGCGCCTGGCTTGACGGCCCAGATGGCAAATTCGCTATCTTGCACATAACGACGATTAATATTGCGGGGCATGGGGTTACTTTTGATCCATTTTAATATATCTTTAACGATGAGACCATTTTTTTCTAATTCCGCAATGATAAAACTAAGGTTGCGGTAAGAGTTGAAAATAATGAAAGTTCCGCCGGGATTTAGGAGTTCGTTGGCGAGCGCAATCCAAGACAATAGGTCGAAATCTTTGTCCCACGCACCGAAGTCTACACCGCGACGTTTGGCGGATTTCATGGTGGTGAAATTGTTATCTTGCGAAATATTGTAAGGTGGGTCGGTGATGACATGGTCAACTTTAAGCTGTTCGCGCGCTAACTTTTTGAGTAGTTTGTAGGCATCGCCTTGGTATAACTTGTGCATCAAGACTCCTTTGTAGCATCGATGATGCTTTGACCGATCGCGCGCCCGAGTAAAGGCGGCACGGCGTTGCCAATTTGTTTGCAAATCGTAGTCTTAGAGCCTAAGAAACGGAATTTATCGGGAAAGCTCTGAATGCGGGCGGCCTCGCGCGGAGTGATGGCGCGATTAAGGTAAGGGTGACTATTAGTGCCGTTTGATGGTGTGTCGAATCTGGTATCTATGGTAGGGCTTTGGGAATCCCATTTGAGACGGCCCCAAGTGGTTTTAAACTTTTGCTTCCCTTTTAGATCGGCGGGTAGGTTTTCTTTGCCTGATTCGGGTGGAATCATGGCGAGCTTTTCTAGGGCGACGCGGGCATGATTGGTGGCCTTATGATTGTAAAGTTGTTGATTGTCGCCACGCAAAAGTTTTTGGTAAGCGCTGGTGGGCGGATTGCGGTATTCTTGAATATCTGCGCCTTCGCCGGATTCTAGATAGGCTAAATCGGAAATTGCATCACGTACGGTGGTGCGGTGGTTTTCGTCTGTGGTGGGCGCTGGTAGCGGGATTTTTTGCTGCTTGGATGCAATAATAATTGTACGTTGCCGCTGTTGGGGCACACCAAAGTCGCTGGCGGTGAGAATGCCCCAGTTGGCCTGATAGCCTAGGCGCTCAATTTCGGAGAGAATTTCTTTGAGAAACCAGCCGTTCGTACTGGTAGACATAGCTTTGACGTTTTCGATCACAAAAACTTCGGGCGATACGCGCTCTACTACGTCGAGATATTTACGAAAAAGAAAATTGCGGGGATCTTTGAGACCAAGTTTCTTGCCTTTGTTGCTAAAGCCCTGGCAAGGCGGACCGCCGACGATCATATTAACTTTGAGCTCCTTGGCGGTGGCGACGATATTTTGGCGTACTGCATCATCGCAAATGTCGCCAAGGATGGTAGTGGCGTCGGGAAAGTTTAGGTCAAAAGTTTGCATAGCTTCGGGCATAAAATCCGTGGCCAAGACTGTTTTGATACCGGGTACCATGTCGAGTCCCGCCGAAAGCCCACCCGCTCCCGCAAAAAGGTCGAGTACGCGATATTTGATAGGTTGATGACTGGAATTACCGGTAGCGGACATAATCTAAGTATACACTTTATGATGAGAGTTGGCAAATTGGACTTGGGTTTTTGGCAGATTTGATTAAAATAGATTCTGGGATGTTGTAAGCAGCCAGATAACGGCTAAAAAGAGCAGAAAATAATGCTTTAAATCTATTAAATCTGTGCTAGAATAGGAATATGTGAATATTTAATTACCTTTAGCGTCGGCTAAGGGTAATTTTTATCCTGATAGTTACAAATAAATGAAATTTGAGACTAAGAGTGATAGGTTTATGATTCTTCTTCATATTCGCTTACTCCACATTTTTAATATTAAGTTATTTTGAATAAGACGAATCGACCTTCTACGTATATGTGGGTTTAATGCATAGTCGATCTTATACCGACCTACTTTAGTAACTTTCTAGCAAAATACTTTCTGCTCTGGGTATCAGTATAGATCAAATTAATCAAAAGTTGCAAGCACTAGTGTTATATTTGCCTATTTTGGGTCGAAATTTTAAAAACACTAGTGCTTGGCACTTTTTTCGATTTGTGCTACACGAATCCCTACTTTTGTCGATTTTTGACATTTTTTGGAAGTAGTTTTACGTTCTAAGCCCATTTTTAAGCGATTTAAGGCCTATTCAGCCAAAAGAGCCGTCCTATAGCGGTTTTGGTTAAAAATCGCTTAGAACGGCATTAGAGAGATGAGTCTATCGCCATTCTTTCGGGACACGCTCGCGTCGGCCTGTCGTTACAGGCGACTTGCTCGCTTGTTCCGCTCCCCGTTGGTCGCGTATAGTCCCGAGAAGAAGACGATAAGACTCATCTCCATAAGTTTTCCAAAACAATATTCAAATTATAAGTTGTGGCGTATTAGCTGGAATAGGCGATGCAACGAATGGGGAGACCGTAGGTCTTTTCGGCGTTGCTAGTCGGGTTAACACCACTGATGGCGAAGTTTAAAAAGCCAGCGTAGCTGCGAGAACTACCTACAGTGCGCGACCAATAGTACCCTTGGAGATCCGTACCGAAGAGTCCGCTGGATGCGGTGCAGCCGGCAGCTGGGAAGAAGGCGCCGCCAGCTGATGCAGTAGATGCACCAAACCAACTACCATTCATACTATTAATAGTAGTCCAGGTAGCAGTAGTCCATTTGTTATAGAGAGCTTGAAAATCGCCGTCAGGATTACCCTTTGGTAGCTTCCAGCCTTTAGGGCAAATACTGGACGGGGCATCGCCAGAGTCCATAGAAAATGTGCCAGTACCGGCCGTAGCTGCATACCAAGAATAGTAGTAACCATACTCAGCTTTGTAGCTGGAATTACCAAATCCATTTATATTGAATTGAGCCTTATTGTCAATAGGCCTTGATGACCAGTTGTTAATAGCAGTAACATTAGTGGCGGTACCAGCAGTGTAATTCGATGTGACGTCAGAGTTTTCCGATGTGAGCGTATAGGATGAAAGATCAAGCTTTAGATTGTCTACCATCCAACAGTTACCATCAGCGAGCTTACGGATAGTATATTGTGTATTGCCACGACCAGAGTCGATCAAGGTTTTTTCTGCACCAATAGCAGCACTCTTACAGATAGCTGCTGTCATGTCTTGCATCTTGGTAATATTATCCCAAGTTGGTATAGCTTTCTCCCACACCGCATAAAGTGTCTTACTCGGGCTAGCAGATGTGAGTGATACCTTACTACTACCTGCAGTATAAGTAGCAGTAGTAGCATTAGGATCTTCACTCCAGCCTAAGAAGGTATAACCAGTTCTAACTAAGTTACCACTATTAGCTGCTACAGTAAACTCATAAGAGTCTGTATCGTATAGACTAATAGTTTGGGTACTAGGAACAGTACCAGATGTATTGTTATTACCATTGTATAGTACTGTATAAGTAGTAAGAACTCTAGGAGTAACCGTAAGGGCTAAGGTTACACTAGCTTGATAAGATCCAGTAGGTTTATCTTGATCAAATCTAGCAGCAAAGACTAGTTTATTATTACTTACATTAAAGCTATTAG
>CAZUNS010000060.1:0-4899 GCA_964621655.1 uncultured Candidatus Saccharibacteria bacterium
ATAAAAAGCCCCCGGCTGGCTGCCGGGGATCTCTTTAAGTTTTATGAATTCAGGATATAGGGTAAAGGTGGGTGTGGGTTGGGTAAGGTTTACTTCTCCGGCTTGGTATCACCGCTGCCGGCCAGATAACACTCGGGCATTCCGAGCGACTTTATCAGCTCCTGCAGCTTTTCTTCCGAGTCGTCGATATAGAGATAGTAGCATGTGCCGCTCCGCGTACGCGCCGATACCAGTGCCCGGCAGTGCTCTTTGATCTCCGCAGGGCTCGAATTCTCCATCTGCTGGGGCGTAATGGGGCGATCGACCCGGCTGATCTCCACAACGGGGGAGGTTCTGATCCGAGTACCGTCCGCAAAGCCATCGCGGCCGCAGGAGTCGCCCTCGATATCAATGCGGTGATACGGACGATATGATTCTCCGGTCTTCACGACCTGAATCAGGCCCCGCACCGCTTGCGTGATATCATTGCTATCGACATAGGCGACGATGTCCCACTTCCGGAGCATCGGGGTGTACTGCTGATTGGTATTGTTCTCCTGGTTTTTCATACGAAAAGCCTCTCTTTCCTGCAATCTTGCAAAAGTATTTTGGGGTAATTGCGAATGAATTAGAAGATTTCGGTGTATTTGGTATCTAACACTAGCGCAGGCTGCGCCAGTTAAGCCCAAAAACACATCGATGGGTACATGCGAACTTTACCTATCCTGAAATATGAAGGGCTAGGGGATAAACCCCCATACTTTCATTGTAGCACACTTTACTATTTTTGTCAATAGTAAAGTCATGTTTTCGCGCCTAAAGTGACCCTACAGAGCATAAACAACGCTTAATATGGGCTATTTCTCTGGTAATTTCGGGCAAATATTCACATCTCTAGGAGATTATTTCTCTGGTAATTCTGGAATTCCCGATTGCGCACTAAAACCGTCGTAATAATTGGTTTTTACGGGCGGATGACCGATTTTGTTGGCGGCTTTGACGATTTCTTCGACGTCATCAGTTAATTTATAGATCTTAGTATCGTGTTTAGAGATCAACCCTAGCGGCAACATTTTGTTCTCAAAAAACTTAGTAAGTGGGCGCCAGAAGCTCTTACCAAAGAGAAAGACCGGCATTTTGGGCATCTTGCCTTCCTGCATGAGAATAATAATCTCGGATAATTCGTCTAACGTGCCTAGACCACCGGGAAACATCACATAGACCTTGGCTGACATCGCGAGCATGACCTTGCGGGCGAAGAAGTATTTGAACTGCAGCATATCGGTCAGATAGGGATTTGGCTCCTGTTCGTGACGCAAGGTGATATTTAGGCCGATACTGCGGCCGCCGTACTCCATCGCGCCATGGTTGGCCGCTTCCATAATGCCAGGGCCGCCACCAGTAATCACGGCATGGCCGTTCTGAGCTAAAAGCTGGCCTAGCTCGCGGGCTTTTTTGCAATATTTGCTGTCCTGCGGCAAACGCGCCGACCCGAAAATCGTAACACCTTGCGGAAAAGTCCGGACAATCTTGAGCCCCTGTTCTAGATCACGAGCGTAAGCCTTGGCCCGCTCCACATCCTGCGCTTCTAGTTGTTTTAGCATTTCTTCGTCTAACATAGCATCCTTTCTTTAATCTTGCTGAGTAATTTTCTGAATTGGCATAGGGTGTAAAACTTCTTCGCCGGTCAGAATGCCGGTCTTGGCACCGTATTTCTGCGTGACCACGCTGGCATTGGCCGCAGCGAAATGCAAAGCCTGCACAAAATCCGCTCCATCCGCCCATTCCGCCAAAAATCCCGAGCCAAAGGCATCACCGGCGCCAGTACAGTCGCGCACACGCTTCTGCTCATAAACCCCGAGGCGATAAGTTTCTTTACGATTAGTAGCAATTGCGCCCATTACGCCATCCGTGATCAGGACGATCGGGCAATAATTAGAGAGACGGTCCGCCAGTTCTACTAGGAGCACGCCTGGGACCATGCGTGCGGCTTCTTCCTTGTTGACCAAGAGTACGTCCACTAGGTCCAAGAGACCGATCAATTTGTCGAGCTGCTTGATCTCTAGCTCGCCAGGGTTAAACATCACCTTGGCGCCCAGCTCATGCGCCTTCTCGAAGAAAGCCAGGAGCGTATCCATGTCGCCCCTTAGGCTCGTAGCATAAAGCCAATCCGGACAAATAGTCTCTAGATCATCGGGAGAGAGATTATGGAAACTCGCCGATGTGCCACGGTAGGTCAAGATGGTACGTTCCGCCTTGCGCACATCTAGCAATACCACTGAGCAGCCGGTCTGGCCTTCGACAAATTCCACATAACTACTGTCGATGTTTTCGCGATCTAGGCACTCTAGTACAGCATCACCCGCCGCATCTCTACCGAGATTACCCATAAAAATCGTCTCGTGGCCATGCCGGGCAAAAGTTACTGCAGCATTGGTGCCACCGCCACCTACGCTATACATGACGCGGTCGATGTCGACTTTACTACCAACTGCCATTTTACCAAAAATCGACAGCCCATCATCCAGCTCGATACCTTCAAAGTCATCACAGTCCAGCATGTAGATATCTTGCAGGGCCGAACCTAAAGTAACGATCCGACTCATGCCAATATTCCCTTCTGCATGGCGCAATCTATATGGGCGGTACTGCCCTCCATTAAAGCACGTCGATTCTGAATCATACCAGTACTCCCTTTTTCTCGGATTCTACTACTAGCGACTGATACATGGCGGCTTTGTCGGGAGCTCTAGAAATCGCACTGCCAACGTCGATGACATCTACGCCAGAATGGGCAATCGCCCGCACATTAGTCAAATTAACGCCGCCATCCCAAGCAATCTCTAGGTCGGGCTTAAGAGCGCGCACTAGGGGGACTTTCTCGATTTGAAGCAGGTCCGCTGCGCCACCTTGCGTGCCTAATTCTCCAGCAAAGATCATTACGTGGTCCGCCATCGCAATGCGCTCTTGTACCCGCTTGGGGAAGGTATTGCGAAGCAAAGCTACGCCGATTTTGATGCCGGCGGATTTTAGTTGTGTAAACAGAGCCGGGAGATCGTCGTCTACTTCGGCATGGACAATACAGAGCGACGGTTTGATACGCAAAATCTCCGCTAGATGTTCGCTCGGACGCGCGGACATGAGATGGATGTCTAGCGTAATTCCTTCAACACTCGTAATACTCGATAAGGGCAATAAATTAGTCGGCGCTAAAGTACCATCCGACACATCAACATGAATGCGTTTGCAAAATTTACTAAACTCGGCCATGCTCGCATCGTACACGGCTTTATCATTCGTAGTAATCGTGGGGACAATCAGCGCCATAGAGCTTACTCTCCTGTCTCTTCTAGCTTATGCAAGCGGCGTAGGTATTTCTCGTCGGTCTTGGGATGGGCATGACAAAAAGCCTTGACGATGCGTTCCATTTCGTCGACGCTGAGCTGATCTGCGCTAAGACAAACGATATTAGCGTAATCATCCTCGCGCCCCACCGCTGCACTCTGTGGCGTCAGAGCGTTGATCGCCCGCGCGCCCTTAAAACGATTAGCCTGCATCGTCACTCCGTGGGCCGAACCGCAGATTAAAACTCCAGTACCGTACTTGTCATCGCGCACGGCTCGCGCCACGGCAATCGCTGAATCATTAAAATCGTCTTCGGGATCGTATTGCTCGGCCCCAAGATCTTCCACTAAGACATTTTCATGACAGTCTCGGATCATATCGATTAGATCATTTTTCTTGGCGAAACCACGATGGTCAGCACCTACATAAATTCTATATTCTTCTGGCATTTTACCTCCCAAAATCCACGGCCAACTCCACTAAGCGATTGGAATAGCCCCATTCGTTATCGTACCAAACTACTACTTTAATCATATTGCCGCCTACGACGTCCGTCAAAGGCAAATCAATAATCGAAGAATGTGCATCGCCCTTGAAATCCGAACTGACCAGCTCGTCGTGTACCACGTCCAGAATCCCTTCGTAGTACGGCTCTTTCGCCGCCCGCTCAAAGACACTATTTAGCTCTTCGATAGTCGTGTCGCGCTTTAAGACTGCCGTAATATCGGACAAAGACACGACTAGATTTGGCACACGCACCGAAATGCCGTTAAACTTATTCTCTAGGCTCGGAATCGTCAGAGCGGTAGCCCTAGAAGCACCCGTAGTAGTAGGGATAATATTTACAGCCGCCGCCCGCGCCTCGCGCAGATCTTTTGCCGCGTCGTCGACGAGCTTTTGTGATGCCGTATAAGAATGAATCGTAGTCATCATGGCTTTCTCAATGCCAAAATTGTCCTCGAGCAACTTCATCACCGGGGCGATACAGTTAGTCGTACAAGACGCACAAGACAAGATTTCGTCGTCGGCGGTAACAACTTCTTCGTTTACGCCCAAAACTACCGTCTTGGCACCCGGCCCCTTCGCTGGGGCCGAGATGACTACTTTGCGCGCGCCCGCTCGGATATGCTGCCGGGCATCGGCTGGATTTGTGAAGGCGCCCGTGCACTCCATTACAGTGTCGATTTTGAGCTTATCCCACGGTAATTTCAGGGGATCAGGCTCGGACAAGAACAGAATCTTGCGATTGTCGATGATAATATGCTTGTCATCATAGCTAATATCGTGGTCGTAAACACCATAAGCCGAATCGTATTTCAGGAGATGGGCAAAAGTCTTGGTGTCGCCCAAGCTGTTGATTGCGATTATTTCTGCATCGCGACGTTCGAACGCAATCTTAAAAGCACAGCGCCCAATCCGCCCGAAACCATTTATTGCTAATCTCACCATTTTGCCTCCTAGACTATACTTACGCTTATTATAGCATAAGTTTCGGAAAAACAAGCCAAAAATCTATCTTGATTATGAAATATTATTGACTTCTATACAAATCTTTACTGAAATTAGTGTTCTGCT
>CAZUNS010000061.1:0-4849 GCA_964621655.1 uncultured Candidatus Saccharibacteria bacterium
TAATGAAGAATGGTGAAGAGTAGCCTTTGTCGTAAGTGAAGCCTTCGACGATTTCCTGCTCCATTTCGAGGCCTTGGCCTTGTTCGACGGTGACGACGCCGTCTTTGCCAATCTTGCTAATCACATCGGCGATTAATTGACCTATCTCGGTATCGCCAGCGGAGATAGAAGCGACTTCGGCGACTTTTTTGTCATCGCCTTCGATTTTTTCGGCGGATTTCTCGATGCCTTTGATGATTTCTGCGCCAGCGGCTTCGATTCCCTTGCGGAGTTCCATAGGGTTGACACCAGCGGCGATGAGCTTGTTGGCTTCGCTCAAGATATTGTAAGTCAAGACGGTAACAGTAGTAGTGCCATCGCCGGCGACTTTGTTGAGCTTCTGTGCGGCGGTCTTGATAAGTTTGGCGCCGATTTGTTCGCCAAGATTGTCGTCGGTGCTGCCGAGATCGACAGCTTCGGCGACGGTCACGCCATCATGGGTAATGGTGGGCGCGCCGTAAGATTTCTCAATTACGACATTCTGGCCTTTGGGACCAAAAGTGACTTTTACGGCATCGTATAATTGTTTGGCTCCTGAGAGAATTTTCTCACGAGCTTCGTTGGCATAAAAAATCTTTTTTGCCATGTAGTTCCTTTCCTTGTTAATGATTGATCTACTTACATTTCTTCAGAGTGGGACGCTTCTCGCCTAATTTTGGTTTTTAGTTTTCCCTGTGGGCGTAAAAGTTGCAAGTTTTGAATCACTTGTTGCGGGGCGTCGGCTCAGAAGAAAAAGTAAACTTTTTCTTCGTTCGCATTTCTACCGCAGTTCGCAAACCTTTGCGCTGACTTTTACTAAAACTAAAAGCCAAAATCGGGTTCAGTACCTTTATATTCTTCAGAACCAGAATAAATTAATGTCGTATTGATAAAAAGCTCTTACTTTATAAAGTTGCTAAAACGTCTTCTTCCTTGATAATCAAGTAATCGACATCGTCGATTTTTACATCGGTAGTAGAATATTGCTTATAGACGATTTTATCGCCCTTTTTGACGTTTTTGACATCGGGACCGACGGATACAACAACAGCGTACGAAGGCGCTTCCTTAGCCTCGCCGAGCAAAATGCCAGATTTTGTAGTGGTCTGCGGCTCTTCCTTCTTTGCGACCACGCGATCCTGCAAAGGTTTTAATTGCATATATAACTCCTTTCGTATCCCTATCATAGCACAGATTTTTGGCACTTGCAATAGTAGAGTGCTAGAAAAAGGCAAAGCCCCCTACCGTAGTAGGGGGCTGGGGGTTAAGTTGTTGATGCAGGGTAGCGGTAAATTATGGGATCAGGTTACCGATGCGGAGTGGCGGCGGCAAGCGTTCAGAAAGGCCTGGAAAATGCTGGCCATCTGCGGTTTATCCAGATCGCTTTCGGGGTGGAACCGCGTTGCCAGGTAGAAAAGCTTCTCTGAATCTTCGATGACCTCGGCGTGGTTCTCGGGGCTAAACGCGGATATCCGCAGAGACGGATGCGACAGCTCAGCAATACTGTGCAGATGGCGGGAATTGACGGTCATCCAGCTGGTCTGGACGATGTTGTGGAAAATCGTATGGGGTATCACACGAATCTCGTGAGCATCGGAAACGCCCGGGCGCTGGTGGGTGGCGATGTCGGTGCCGACGACCTTGGCCGTCGGGCAGATAGCGTCTACCATGATGGTCTGGCCGGCGCAGAAGCCGAGCGTGGGGATGTTGCGATAGTAAGCCAAAGCTGCCAAATCGCGCTCGTAGGGGCTGATGTAGGAGCCGCCCTGAAAGATCAGACCATCGCAGAGCGTCAGATACCGCGACACGACTTTTTTAATGGGGTCAGACGACATCGCATGCTCTTGGTTTGGCAGGGCGATGCCGATAGGAGTAGCGCCAAACTTGATGATGGCGCTAGCCACTTCGTCCCGAATCATGCTGCTCGCGGCATACTTGTCTTCGGAATTCTTGATATGTTTGCCGACGAGACCAATCACAGGTGAACCCATGTGCATAACAAAACCTCCTTGATAAAGAACAATTTTGGAAAATCTCTCTGAATTGTAACATAAAAAGGTAGGTTTGGGAATGGGTTTAAGGATACTTTGTGTAGATTAGGTTTAAAGTGCCGAGATTAGTATAAAGCGTCTTGTTAAGCCCTTTGTGGTATGGTATACTTAAAGTAAGTTATTAATATTAAAGGATTTAGAATGATACAAGCAAAGGCTAAGCTCTCAAGTGCTTATCAAATCACTTTACCAAGCAGCTTGCGAAAAGTATTGCATTTGGAAGCGGGTGATGAGCTAGACATAGAAGAGCGCAAAGATGGAATTTTTATCAAGAAGGCTTTGACGAGAGAAGAACAAATTAAGAAAGTATTTGCGGACTTGGATAAAATCCGCGCGAAGGAATGGCAGCGTATGACCCCAGAGCAAAAGCATCGTGCTGAGATGATGAAGGGATGGACGGCAAATCAATATCGTCAATATATCGATAGTCTACCCGAGACTAAGGCATATATGAAGGAGAAATTCGGTGTTTAGGACTCGGGAATCAGTAGATACAAATATTATTCTCCGGCTGGTGTTAAAGGATATACCGGAGCAATGCTCAAAAATCCAGGATTTGTGGATGAGATTTGGCGTGACCTATGACGTGGCTGATTTGGCGGTAGTGGAGGCGGTTTATGTATTGCAAAGCAACTACGATTGGACTAGGGAGGGTATCGTGGAATCGTTAAGCTCTATTTTGGAACTATCTTGGTTTAATTACAACAAGGCATTGTTTGACCAAGCATTTCCGCTTTATCTCAACAATCCTTCCCTGTCGTTTAATGATTGTTGCTTGTCGGTATACGCGGGGCTAAACGAAGCCGAGCCGCTCTGGACCTTTGATAAGGATCTGGCGAAGAAGTCGATGACGGCGAAGCTGCTGGAATAGTAATCTTGCGGAAAGTATCTTGCGAAATAAGATGTCGATTCGGTGTATAATAGTTTTAACTATTATGGAGAAAATATGGGTTTGAAATCGAGTGCAGAAAAATTGCCATTTTATAATCAACTGGTTCGCCCCTGGCATTGGGCGCAGGCGGTGGCGGCGACCAATAAGTATCATCATCCGGCGCAGAATTTGCGCGTGATTGGGGTGACGGGTACAAATGGCAAGACGACTACAAGCTTTATGATCTGGAAAATGCTGAACACCGCTGGGCATAAAACTGGATTGCTGACGACGGTGGCTTGGGGTGGAGTAGGAGGTGACGAGACTGCGACAACCAATAATGAGACGGATGCCGCCTTTTTGCATAAACAGTATGAGCATATGACGACCGAGCGGGTGGAGATTCTAAACCAGCGGATGCAGGCGATCGCGCAGGCGGGGGCGGAGTTTATAGTGCTAGAGGTGACTTCGCATGCGCTGGCACAATACCGCACCTTGGGCGTGCCGATTGAGATTGCGGTGTTTACTAATTTGACGCATGAACATTTGGACTATCACAAGACTTTTGCGAATTATCGGGCGGCGAAGCTAAAATTGTTTAGGCAATCGAAGTTTGGGGTGGTAAATGCGGATGATGCCAATGCGCAGTATTTTACGGAACTTTATGCGTCTAGTGATATATCTACATACGGTATTGAGCATGGAGATTATGTTGCTACAGATATAGAGCTAATGCCTACTGGTGTGAAATATGCGTGTGGTGATATAAATATTGAGACGCAAATCCCGGGTAAATTTAACGTTTATAATTCCCTGGCGGCGCTAACGGTGGGCAAGCGGCTGGGTCTTAGTAATCAGCAAATTCAGGACGGGATTAAGGCGCTAACTTCGGTAGAGGGGCGCATGAACCGGATTGTGGCGGGGCAAGATTTTGAAGTGATCGTGGATTATGCTCATACGCCCGATGCGCTGGAGAAAGTCTTTGAGAGTTTGGGGCGGAAGACGAGTACGCAGCAAAAGATTATTGCGGTACACGGCGGGGCGGGGCGACGCGATGAGTCGACGCGTTCGATTCGGGGGGAGATCTTGGGAAAATATAGTGATGTAGTGATTATCACCGAAGATGATTCGCGCGACGAAGATCCGGAGAAGATTGCTCAGCAGTTTGTAGACGGGGCGAAAAAGGCCAAAAAAGCCTTGGATAAGGATTTGATAGTAGAGCTAGACCGGGGTACGGCGATTGCGCGGGCGCTTGAGATGGCTGAGAAAGGTGATATTGTGCTAATTTTGGGTAAGGGGCATGAAAAGACGATTTTGCGGGCGGATGGAGCGCATCCATTTGAAGATATTAAGGTGGTGGAAAATCTGCTGAGAAAATAATGATTGGACTGGTGGGGTTGTGAGATAGTCATAGTCTGCTCGGGAGATAGTGATTGGTCTAGCGGGACTTAGGGGTAGGCTCTAGGGCTGGTGAGATTTAGGATATAGAAAAACTACCTTCTAGCTAGAAGGTAGTTTTTGAGTGGTTAGAGACTAGGCGGTGGGAGTGGTGGGCGTGGTGGTCTCGGTAGCTGGACTGTCGGGTGTGGCGGTATCGGTGGTGGCTGGGCTGGTGGTGGTTGGGTTTTCGGCTGGCTTGGTGGTCTCGGTTGGATTAGCTGGTGCAGTGGTGGAATCTGCGACAGGAGTACTAGCAGCTGGTGCGGGTTCGGCGGGTTGAGCTGGTGTGGCTAGCGTGCTTTCGGTTGACGTGTTTTCGGTTGGCGCGGTAGTAGCTGTGGGTGTAGCGGGCGCAGTTTCGGTCGGTGTAGGCTCATTAGTCGTAGTAGTTGATGTAGCTGCTGTAGTTTCAGTGGTTGAATTTTCGGTCGGAGTAGTTTCGGCGGGCGTAGCCGTATTGGTGGAATTA
>CAZUNS010000062.1:0-4635 GCA_964621655.1 uncultured Candidatus Saccharibacteria bacterium
CTTATTCCATGTCTTCTGGTGATGCTTCTGGTAGTATTTGCCCTGCAGGCTGGAAACTGCCTAGAAGTAGTAACTTTCAAACCCTATATAACAAATTTACTACTGCTACATGGGCCACTATCAATAGTATTAGTGGCCGGTGGCTAGGTGCAGTATCTGCGTCGGCTGGCGGTGCCTTCTTTCTAGCTGCTGGACGCATCGTAACATCCAGTGGTCTCGACTATATAGGTTCCATTGGAAGTTATTGGTCGCGTACGGCGAGCAATAATGGTCATGCGGACGCTCTCGATCTCTATAGCAGCACTATTAGCCCAGCAGGCGAGCTCTATAAGTATAGCGGTCTCCCCGTGCGATGCGTTGCTTATTCTAGCTAAATCTTAGCCAATATTCTTTCTGAATTGCCTTATCGTTTTTCAAGAATCGGTAAGGCAATTTTTGAGTAAAGTTGTTGACATCTCGAAGGAAGTGTCATATACTAATAGAGTAATCCCGGGTAGCTCAATGGTGGAGCAAGAAGCTGTTAACTTCGAGGTTGCCGGTTCGAGCCCGGCCCCGGGAGCCACAGATTTTCGTTAGAATCCGCCGTTTGGCGGCTTTTTGCGCTCTGTAAAGTCCTAACGCTTGACAAAATCGATAACGTGTGCTACAATGGTTGTATAAGTTAGCTATAACTAACTTAATTGTAAATTAACGCTTGTATCAGTATCTTGTTTTTCTGTTTTTTCTGGATTATTGCGGAATTCGCTGGTGCTCTCTGAGGACGGGCGATGACGCAATAATCTTGACATTATATTGGGGGTAACAGAAATGGCAAAAATGACTTACGGGGTCTATCTGGATCACGAATCGCACTGCTATATTATCTCGAATGCGGATGCGGAGTTTGCAGAGGACATCCTGCCCGAGACTTTTGCAAATCCGTCCATCAAAATGACCATTCTGGAAACGGAAACAGACAATTTGGAGTACGTGTTCAGTGCAGGTGAGAACCCGCTGAATCATCCTGAGTTGGTCGAAAACTTGGTGCAGGTACTTTACGGTGAGCTTCCTGGCTGGTCTCTGACTGGCGTAAACGTAAACGCCGAAGGACTTTACCTGGTTTATCGGACGAGACAAGAGCCTGTGCTCAATGATGACGGCGAGCTTTGCAACGATGGCGTAGTTTTTACTACTGGGAACTTCAAGCTCCTGTTTGAAGTGGATCACGCCGATGGCACTCCTATAGAGCGCTACGAGGTGGAACACTGCAAGGTTATGAGAAGAGACCCCAAGAGTACGTACTGCACCTCGGATATGATCAACGCGGTCTATATTACCGAATATGTCGGTAAGCGCAAGTGTCGGTATATCGAGCTGCGCGAGGATAACCACGGCCAGCCCTTTATTTTCGGCAAGCAATATTGTCGCATCACAGAATACTGAAAGCGTGTAGAAAACCGCAGCGATGCTGCGGTTTTTCCTAATTGGGGCAACTACGCTCGTTCGCTATTGACTTTTATAACCTTAAGGTGTGAAACTACCCCCCGACTGTGAAAGTCGGGGGTTGGGGTTGGAGCTGGCTGGGGATGGGGTCAGATAATGATGATGTCGGCCGTATCGTTATCGCCAAGATTTAAGAACTGATTGTTCCAAGGTGTGATTTCCGAGCCATCCAGGCTATACGAATAGACGAGTCCACGATAACCCTGCGGCAAAGGCTCTGCAGTGTAGTTTTCGCGCAGATGCATGATCTTGTCGTAGAGATGAGTGGAGATGCGGCCATCGTAATCGGTGGTATCCAGTCGGAAGTATTTGAAACTGCCGAGACTTTTGGCGTAGGTGATGGTGGCGAGCAGAATTTGTTTGCCATAGCCATGCCTACGATACTCGGGCAATACCGCAAACCAGTCCATCCAGATTGATTTATGATCATCATACCCAGACTCGTCATCGTCAAAAGCGAAGACGCCGGTGAGACCGATAAGCTGACAACTACGATAAACCAACCATTGGACGTTGGCAGGATCACTGTCGTCAAAAGCTGCGTTGATGTAGTCGCAGTCAGGGTGATCTTGGGGCCAGATGCGGGCTTGGATTTGCAGGGCTTGGGGAAGATTGACAGGATTGACTTTGACGAAATTGAAACCTTGTGCGATGGTCTGCGGAGTATTGATGTCGTACAACATGTGATAGGCTCCTCCTTAAGGTGCAAAATAGTGTATTGGTATTATAACATAAATTAACAAAAATGTGGAGTATGTTACACGGCGAGATTTTGGAACTTGTCTGAGCTTGAGTCGTCTGGTTAGGAATGGTATAATTAAAATCAATTATGGCTTTTGACTACAAGAAGGAATATAAAGAATTTTATCTGCCCAAGAATAAACCCGGTATTGTGACGCTTCCGGAGATGAATTATCTGGCGGTTAGGGGGACGGGGAATCCAAACGAAGAAAACAGTGATTACAAAAATACGATTGGGTTGTTGTACGGTATTGCCTATACGATAAAGATGAGTTATAAGGGTCCCCATAAAATTGATGGATTTTTTGAGTATGTGGTGCCGCCGCTCGAAGGATTTTGGTGGCAAGATGGCGTAGAAGGTGCTATAGATTATAATAAAAAGAATCTGTTGTATTTTATCTCGGTGATTAGGCTGCCGGATTTTGTGACGAAAGCTGATTTTGATTGGGCGGTTCAGGAAGCGACGCAGAAGAAAAAGCAGGATTTCTCGAGAGTTGAGCTGTTGACTTATGCGGAAGGGACTTGCGTGCAATGCATGCATTTGGGCTCTTATGATGATGAGCCGGCGACGGTTAAATTGATGCATGAGCATATGCAGGAAATGGGGTATGAATTGGATATTCAAAATCCGCGTTATCATCATGAGATTTATCTGAGTGATCCGCGAAGATGTGATGCAAGCCGGCTGAAGACGGTGATAAGGCATCCGATTAAGAGAATTGGGGCGTAGGCTGATTAGGATGGTTTGGTCTAGTCTTCTCTTGACAAAACAGCTAATCTGTGCTACAATGAAGGTATAATCTTGAAAAAGATTACGCACCCTAAGTTTTTGGTGTTTTCTTTTCATTTAAGGAACCGCATACTTTTGCAGAAGGTGTGTGAGACTTAAATGAAGGGGAATAAAACTATGAAAACGATGGATGGAGGCCAGATTAACTTTCCGCCCTTGCCCAGCCCGGATCTGAAGGCGTTGCAGATGTCATACGTCTTTTATCTCGGTTGCGATTTTGAGAAGGCGGCCGCTGAGCGGGTCCAGAAAGCGTTGGATGATAGTATGCCGGCTTTCCTGTCGGCGCGGGTGCCGCAGCCGGAGCTGAAAAAGGCTTTTGCCTGGGGCTATGTCCATGCTTTGCACAAATGCCGGATTGCCAGCCCGATGTTGATGGAACAGGGCGAAGATGTGCTGGAATCTGTGTGGAGCGAAGTTTGCAACGACACGAAGCTGATGTGTATTGCCAGTACGGTGTATGTGGATTCGCTGGCGGGCCAGACGCTGAAGTGGCAGATCGTAAACTATTTCTTGGATAATAGTGAGCTGAGTAGCATGCACATCGTCAATCTTTCTCGGGCCTTCCTGGCCGGCTATTGGGCGGCGCACATCGTGCACCATCAGTATAATTACCATCTGCTCTTTTTTAGCGATGTTGCTGAGCTGCGCAATACGACGTATTGCGACTTGAACGAGTTCTGGGAGGAAGTTGAAAACGATCGGCGATACTGCAACAGTTTGGCTGAGGAATGGTATCGGGGCGACAAGGAAAAATTCTGTTTGGAACTGTGGCCTGATGATGTCGTTGGCGACGACGGCGAAGTGCAGCAGGAATCTGGTACCGGTGATGGCTAAGAGCGTGTCTTTGCTGTGTTTTGTTTGAGATGGCTTGGCTGGTAGGCTTTCCGGTGTTGCGTTTGAACTGGTTTGCTACCGGGCTGGCAAAATAGTTTTCGCCAAAAATTTCTGCATCCCCGACTCTTCTGGAGCCGGGGATTTTCTAGCTTTGATGGTGTTGGGGTTTGGGGCGGGATTTTTGGTTTTGATTGTGCTGGAGATTTTTGGGATTTTTGGCTTCTGAGTACGCTGGAGATTTGAGACAGGCTGATTTTTTAAATTTGGCTTGCGTAAAAGTTTAAACTTAGGTACAATAGAGTTGTTAAGTGAATTAGTATTAGGCAGTAGTGCTTTTGTATCAAGTATATTTGACGGTACTGATCGGCACCGCAAGGAGCTGATTTGGCCGTCGAAATACTGTTTCAAAGCTAATTCACTTAACACCCTTGCGGTGTCGTTTTTATTGTAAAGTATTACAAAAGAACTGCCGCATGCCGACTGATTATTCTTAGCGGAAGCGACTTGGAATACCGCTTCCACCGGGAGAAATCGTACGGCGTGCTAGTGCTTCGTGTCGGTCAATGCAGATGGAATACGGTATTGACGGATGGGGAAGCAGGAAGTTGCATAAAAGGTTCTTTTTGATACTCTAAAATAATTAGCAAGAACAATTATCAGTACAGTCTGAGTATTATTATGATGCTGGCTTGGCTGTGCGATAGACCTGTTTCTCACGGAATGTCTTATATGCCATAGGAACAGGAATGGCTCTCAAGGGTGTAAGAAAACTATATCCTAAAGGAGGG
>CAZUNS010000063.1:0-4449 GCA_964621655.1 uncultured Candidatus Saccharibacteria bacterium
CTCCACCGACACCGACAACCTTAATGCTTGCTGAACTCTCTACCTCTGTTGGCTTTATCTCAGGCATATCCTTTCCTCGCTTACAATTATCTCTAGTATAACATACTTTTTGGGAAAGTGAGAAGTTTTCTCTATTTTATTATTTTCATCAATCATCCCGCAAAATGTTTTTTGCACGGGCTTTCGGAGCTTACGAGCGAGAATGAGCGCGCGAGACCCGTGACGACGGGTTCGAGCGACGCGTCCCGGACAAAAAGCATTTTGCGGGATGACGGGATGATACCTAAAAACCTAATAAACTAGCTAAAACTTACCAAAAAACCTTTTAACTAAGCTAGGTTTTTTAGCACCAGACTTTTTAGCTTTTTTCTTCCCTTTTTTCTGACCGGCCTGCCCACCGTTTTCGGCCGACATCAGCATCAAACCTACCGCCGCAGCATATTCTGGCTTCTGAATCGCATCCGATACCCCCGCCAAACCACTCGGAGCACCAATCTTCACCGACATACCCAGCGTAGCACGCACAAATTTATCAATATCACGCATCCGCGCGCCACCACCAGTCAAGACAACGCCTTCCGGCAAGCGCTGCTCATAATGCGCTTTCTTCAATTCCTTACGTACTAAGTCCAAAATCTCGTCCAAGCGCGCCTGTACCGCCTCATCAATCTGGTCACGATTAAAATGCAGCTCCTTACCCTTCCAGCGAATTACGACCGGACCATCATCTTCGGAAACAAAATCACCCGACGCAAAACGTCGTTTGATTTCTTCGGCCACTTCAGTATCAATCGCCAAAAGCACCGCCAGGTCATTAGTAATATTATTTGACCCTACCGGCACCACGCCAACATACTGCAAATCGTTTTCTTCGTAAATCGCTACACCTGTCGTAGATGCACCAATATCAATCACCGCTACGCCATTCTCCATCTGACGCTCGGTCAAAACCGCACGCGCCGACGCCATCACACTTGGCACCATCTGTTCGGGCTCAACATGAAGCGGCTCCAAAACTTTGCAAAGATTGTCATAATTCGGGAAAAGCGTCGAAACCACATTCGCTCGCATCTCTAGGCGTAGACCATTCATACCTAAAGGATTTTTGATACTTTGATTATCAAGCAAAAATTGCAACGGAATTACGCTCAAAATCTTCTGATTCGGCGAAACACACCCCTGCAAAGCCACTTCCTGAACTCGGTCAAGGTCATTCTCGTTGACTTCGTGTTCAATCGCGCGTACCGCAATCATTCCTTCCGTATGCGTAGAAATAATCTGAGAACCATTGATTGAGACTGTTGCCGATACCACTTGATAGCCACTCATGCGCTCAGCTTCCAACAAAGCTTCGTCGATGGCAGCACTTGGACCAACCAAATTTACCACCATCCCCCGCCGCATCCCAGAGTTTGGCGTCTCAGCATAGCCAATCACATTGAGAGAATTGTCTTCGCGATTCACACTAGCGACCACCGTACGAACATGGCTCGTACCAATATCAATCCCTACTGCATAGCGCGAAACTTCATCCATCAATTTAATTATCCATAACTTAATTATCCATTACCCTAATTATATATCTATTATTCCGGTAATGTCAAGACTTCACAGCCGTCTTCGGTCACCAGAATCGTGTGTTCGCAGTGACAACCAATCGAGCCATCCTTCATCCGTACCGTCCAATTACTATCACGATCGATATAATTACTTGGCTTGCCCAAGCAAGACATCGGCTCAATGCAAATCGTATCGCCCGCCCTTAGCGTATAACCATGCCCCTTAATGCCATAATTAGGAACTTCCGGCGACTCGTGCATCTCCTTGCCAATACCGTGACCAACGTAATTCTCAATTACCCCCAATTTCCCCTTACGTAAGACCTTTTCGATCGCATAGCCCACATCGCCCAATTTCACCCCCGCCCGCACCATGTTGATACCGGTCCACATCGCATCTTCGGTCGTCTTAATCATTTGTTTTACCGCCGGCGAACCTTTGCCGCCCACCAGCATCGTAAAAGCGCTATCGGTATAATACCCATCATAAAGCACATCAAGATCAAAAGAAACTTTGTCTCCTTCCTGCAACGGCTCATCCGTAGGCGCACCATGCACCAAGGCGTCGTTTACTGAGATACAAATCGCCCCCGGAAAAGGCTCATCTAGGTAATCATACGCCACTTGCGCCCCACGGCGAACGATTTCTGACCGCACCCAACTATCAATATCGTATCCAGTCATACCCGGCTGCACATATTCACGCAAATCCCTGAGCACTCCACCAAGAATTTTGCCACCTTTACGCATAGCCGTAATTTTGCGCTCATAATCTGGGTCTGATTTAGGGTTTTGAATAACTTTTTTACTCATGCTCAATCTCTGTTACAACTTGTTTAATTCTATTAAATACTTCTTCGGGAGTACCAACCCCATCAACTTTGACAATCTTAATCCCCTTCTCTTGTAAAATCTGGCAAATTGAATAAATATTTTGTTCAACGATCCGAAAACGCTCTTCAATAGCTTCTCTAGTATCGTCCGCTCTACCCCTTAATTCAAGCCGCTGCATTAGCTCCGCCTTTGGCACATCAATAATAATTACTAATTTGAAAACTGCTGCCAAATTATCCGCCAGCCACTTCGCCTGCTCGACATCACGCGGAAAACCGTCCACAATCACATCTTTACCATCGCGTACCGACTGTAACATCTGCTCAGTCATCAAACGCTCAATTAGCTCATTCGGAACTAATTCCCCCTTGTCCAGAATTGCTTTAATCTCAGCATTACCAGTATCGCGCAAAACTTGCCCAGCCGAGAGCCAAACTCTGCCAGTTGCTTCGGCTAACATCTGCCCCTGGGTGCTCTTACCCGAGCCAGCCAGACCCATTAGTATAATCATTAGACTCCTTTTCTTCATTATAGCATATATTATAATAGTTTCTTTATGTTTGTTTCACTAAACAGTCTTTTCGTAGGGCATTCGCAGCGCCGCCTTGCAAAGAGTATTTTTCCTAAGCTCCGCTGGAAAAATACGATGCCGTAAGGCGGGAACGAAACGAGAACAAGCGCGGCGGCCCCGTAGCGACGGGCGCCGACGACGCGGCCCAAGAAAAGGGTGTTTAGCGAAACAAGATGAATAATATTCGTTTATCCTGTTTCCCTATAAATAGGGGTTGGCAGATAGGCAAAAGTTTGCTATAATATAGCACATATGGCAATCAAAGTAACTAGAAAAGATCAGAACGAGGCTAACGAAAACCTAATTCGCCGCTTCAACCGCAAGGTTTTGCAGAGTGGTATCATGCCTTTGAAAAAGACTCAGATGCGTTTTTCGAAGCCGATTTCTAAGCGCGAACGCCGCGCCAAAGCGATCATTCGCGAAGTGCGTCGAGCCGAGAAGGCCGAGCGTATGCGCCTTGGCTTAAAATAGGCTTTAAAACACCAAACCACCAGTTTTACTGGTGGTTTTTGGTAAAAAGTTTCCAGCCGTCGCAAAACGAAAAAACGCAAAAAAACAAAAACAAAAAACGAACCGCCCAACCGTCCAACAACTTACCATAAAAAATCCCCCTAGTAAATACTAGGGGGTTGTGCGATGGGTGATTTTGTGAAAAGATCAGCTTGCAATCGTCCGAACGTTAGCGCAATTGTTTCTCCTGCCGCGGACCGAACGTTAGCGCCCTTCCGCAGGCCGAGCGTCGGTACAGTTATTTCTGCTCCCGCGGCTTGCTCAGCAACGCACACCAAGCTTCCTGCTCCACCAGGGCGCTCACGTAGAGATCCAGGAACACCTTACAGTAGCGATACTCACAGGTATGGATACCGCGTTCGTTACTATAAGTAACCTTTACAGCGTCGGCGTCAGGTTTGCCGAAGTTCATCTTCCAGCCGACCGCGTCAGAGCGAGTCTCCAGCTGCTCGAACAGAGCCCGATAATCGCCCTTTTCCTGCTCAAAGATCTGAGCCGCAATGTCATGCCGATGCGCGATGTCGTCCAAATCGTAAGAGAGCTCCCGGCGGAATTCTTCAGACAGCTTGTCGCCCAGCTCAATGATCAGCACATCCCAGCCGCGCGAAAGCACAAGGTCGGTGTCGTGCCATTCCCAGACCACCTTAACATAGTCCTCGGGGTCGACGCTCCGCGTGCCCTGGATATGAACATCCTTGGTCAAATCCCAAGCCACCCGCACAATAACGTGCGTCGCGCAGCGCGGATCTGCCGGCGTAATCAGCTTGCGGCCGCTCTCCAGATTCTCGTCAAAATGACAGAACATCAAGCGCGTACTGATACCGCCAAAACCTTCCGGCAAGCCCAGCTCACCGGCCAGAGTCTCGAAACGGTCCGGAATGAACCGAGCCGGGTCCAGATAGTTGCCGTCCATAGCGACGTCCATTGTCGGCGGCAGCCACAAGGTCAGCCCCTTCGGCAAGTTCGGATCATGCA
>CAZUNS010000064.1:0-4401 GCA_964621655.1 uncultured Candidatus Saccharibacteria bacterium
GTGCTGGTAGAGCCGCCGACGGCTTTGTCGACGAGTTCGGCGAAAAACTTAGCTCCTGTTTCGTTTGGATGGACACCATACTCGGCGTCAGTAACATACTTTACTTTGGTAGCATCATCTTTACCAACTTCTTCTGCCCAAGGGATGACGGAAACATTAGCGTTTTCGGCAGCTTGATAAACTAAACGATTATTTTCCGCGAAATGCGCATGACCGCCGTTTACATCAATGTAAGTCATGAGAAAAATTTTGCGATTGGTGCCTAATAGATCAAGTAAAGCATCAAACTGAGATTCCTGGAGTCCGTCATTGGTGCCGAGTAGAAAAACCACGGTCTGCCCGAGCTTCCCTTCGTTGAGTAGATATTTGATAATACTAATACCGCTAGGATTACCTGGATCATCTGGGTTGCGTGGTTCGTCGTCAAGATGACCAAAATGCTTATTGGTTTCCGCATAAACTTTTGCGTTAGGCAGTAGTTTTGCAAGAGTATTTAATACTATAACACCAGCAGTAATTGAATCTCCGATAATAGTAATATCACTACCATCAGTATTTATAACACAATTGGTATTAGTGCCAGTTGCGTTGTAATAAAATGCGCCGACGGTATCATAATAGTCTAGCTGGTCTTCCCGGGATTGATCTATGGCAAAAACGGGACGACCGATTGCGGCTACTAGTACAACAATAAGACAAAAGATGGAAAGCAGGCGAACTTTAATTGCGTTGCAGTAATATAATTGTTGATGATTTAAGTGTTTCATATGGCGTAACTCCGGTTGCGAACGTCAGCGTAAATAATGTGATTGCTGGCGATAATAACTTCGTCGGTGATGGGATTGTCAACTTCTTCATTGTTATCAAAGTGGATGATATTATTTTTAATCTCTGCGACGACTTCTGCTCCGTCTTTAATTTCTGATGCATCTCCATCCATGGCGATGCGGATGGTTGGATCGTAATTATTAACAAAATCGTAATAAGTTATGAAGGCCAACACGGTTTCGGTGTTTTCTGGAGTAAGGCCAGAAATGCGCGATAAATAACCAATATAGGAATTATCGATTGGATGTTCGGCTTCGTATTCTTCTTGATAAGCGACGACGGGATTCTTACTACCTTCGTAAGCGCCCATTTGCTCAAGGATGCGCTGATCTTCGATATAACGTTGATAGTATTTACCTTCGGTTTCCCAGAAATTCTCGTTGTCGCGAGTATTACCGCAGCGGGTACCGTTCGCCCAGGGTAAATTTTGCCCGATAGTGGCGCTATTAAGTATGGTAAGTAAATCACCAACAAATGGCATTGAATTTAGAACGACATTGCCCTTTTCTAGGTTGCCGAGAATATTTTGGTCAATCACACCGAATGGTGAATCGCGATCATCGCAATAAGAGATATACTTAGCAAGGTTTGAATTGTTGTTTACTTTACACTCGCCATCATCATCACAGGTTAAATTTGGTGTTGATGAGTCCATGCCGGCACTCATAAGTACATTTTGAAAAGCTTCATCGTCAGGACTTAATGTGATCATTTCTTCGCTCATATCGGTTGAGATAATTGGGTTGCAGTAGAGATCTCCGACTGCACCGATTTCATCTAATAATGGACAATCACCGAATGTTGTAAGATATGAAGAATTTTCACCATCGGCGGAAACTCTCCCCAACAATGATGCGAGTGAAGTGCTAGTAGAGCGTAGGAAGGATGATAAGCCAGTGATATTAGTGGAAGTAAAAGTAGGTAATAAACTATAAGCGATGCTGCCAAAGAACGTATTGCGATTGCTGGTGTCGAACGGACTCAAGCGGTAGCGATCTTGTTCTGCTTCCATAGCGAGTACTTCATTGGTGGAGTGGTTGAAGGAAATAGCTACTTCTCGACTGGATGGGGACTGACCACTGCCAGAACGGCCTTCGCGCATATTGGCAGCCGCTCCCCCCATAGCTAAGAACTGTCCAGCTGGGATACCGATAGCATTATCAAAGGCATTAACGAAGAAAACTTTAGCCAAGGTTGGCACAAGGAAGCTGAAGAATTGTGCAACTGTTGATGCGACAATTAGGTTTACAACGAAACGAGAAAGAAAATTTCCAACAATTTTAACAATACCGCCACCCGTAATTGTTACGCCGAGAGAAACGATGCTATTAATTAGATCTACTCCTGCACAAGTTAACGCGGTACCAGAGCCAAAAGCAGCTGCACCACCGATAACTTTGATGGTGCGTTCCAATGAATAATTTTGGGTATCAGACGCCGTGGTTGGTGTGTCTGATAGCATTCTAAGCAAACCGCTTGCCTCTATGGGTGCACCAGTTTCGGTTTTTGTGCTCATTGAACTTTCGTTGATTGACGGAATATTATCGGAAGACAAATCGGAAAAATGAAATCGAAAACCATCAAAGTCTTCTACTTCGGTAGTTTCACTAGTAGTTAAGAAATTGAGAAGACTATTGATGGCGGATGCATCACCTTCACCAGTTTTCATTTTACTAATATTTTCGAGTTGCCCCATGAAATAATTGATTGAATTGTACATTTCTTGTGCCGCCGCCGCTGTGGCAACCATACTGCCAACTTTTAGTACTGTGCAGGCGGCGCTACCAACTTTACCAACAGTTCCAGCGATGCCGGCAATCATTCCGCGTGCACCATCCTTAGCACTTTCGAAGTCTGGTTTTGAGCCGGTGGTGGAATCTGTCTCAGAATTTGTTGGTGGTGGTGTTACGTCTACTTCTTCATCTACGCCGGTTACAGGGTTATGTCTAATTTCCGTTTCCGTCTTCGCGTCGGCATGAGTGTGAAGATTGGTGCTGCTACCTTCAAATTTGGGTTCCATAGTGTTTCTGTAATTACTAACATCGGTATCTATGTCATTAGTTTGTTTATATTTGCTAAACAAGTTGCGACTAATACCAAGTTTTTTATAAATCTTATCAGCTATATTGTCAAAGAAAGTAGCTACACGCCCACGCTTGGCTTTCATAAAAGTTTCTCGAAATTCTACATCGGAGTTAAATTTAGTTAAAAACTCGCTAGCGTCCATTTCGGTACCCTTCCAAACGAGACGAGTATTTTTGCCGCTACCAATTACATCGATATCGAATTTTGCTAAGCGGTTTTTCATGTAGTTAGGAATTTTAGAATATTTAACTTTACCAGTCCAGCCAGTTGTAGTAACTCCACCACCAGAATCGTCTAACATTCCCTTCATAATAAATTTTGTGCGTAATGTATAGCTTGTGTAACTAGTTTGAGTGCTAGCAGTCATGAGTGCACTAATGGCTGGAGCTAACAAAGAATTAGATGTGCCTAGAAAAGCACCAATACCAATTAGGATTATTAATATTGTAATAATAGCGCCCTTACTTTTTAGGAAACCCTTGCCTTTAAGCTTAGATTTTAGTGAATTGCGAGTTTTGTTTTGACCGCCGCCACTGCCGGTATAAAAAGATGGTTCACGTCCAGAAATAGCGTTGTTTTCGGCATTGCGTAAATCACCGAAAGAGTTAGTGGTACGAGCGCTGGGCTGATCTGAATCATCGTTTTGTTCCTGAGGTTCTTTGGTAGAATTTTTGCGAAGCCAAGGAGCCGGTTTATCCGGTCTAGTCCACGGTTCGGGATTGTCGTTCCGCTCCCAAGGTTCGCGATCAGCCATAGTTAGCGTTTATCTCCTGGACGAGTAGTAATTAAGGATTCTTCGGTCTCGGATGCGACAACTTGGAGATGGACGTGGTTGGCACCAGCGAAGAAAAGCCCATGCCCAACTGGGAAGTTGGCTAGGCGTTTTTGTTCTTCACTAGTAAGTTTAAAGACATCAGAAAGTACATCAACGGCGGATGCGGACTGCTTGAGTAAGAGTTGCATAGATGAGTTGGCAACAATGGCGCGACCCATTTTGGTGCTCATGAAATCTTCTACGTCTTGAGTAACGGTGGTAAGACCGAGATAGTATTTGCGAGCGCGTTTGGCGAGACTAAAGAGAAAGTTGGCGGAATCTTCGTATTGCATAAGCTGCCAAGCCTCATCGACGATTAGAATACGACGGCGCTGATCGGCGCGGACAATGTTCCAGATATGAGAAAGAATAATATACATAGCGACTGGGCGTAGCTCGTCTTCGAGATCGCGAATGTTGAACACGACCATTTGATTATTGATGTCGATATTAGACTGTTGCGAGAAGATACCGGCAAAAGTACCCGTGGTATATTTGCGTAAACGCTGAGCGAGTTGTGGACCAGAGCCGCCCATGTGTAGTAAAGTGTCGTAAAGATTGATAATGGTGGGCGGCATGTTTTGGTGGGTGGAAACGTCGCTAGTAATGCCGGCGCGGGCATAAGTATCAATCAAGGCTTGGTCGAGATCGGCTTCTTCGTTGGCGGAGAGCAC
>CAZUNS010000065.1:0-4271 GCA_964621655.1 uncultured Candidatus Saccharibacteria bacterium
TATGGTCGCTCTCTCCGCTGCCTTTCTATAACCTAAGGGTATGAGGATAGGGAGAAAAGGTTAAGAGTTAAATATTGCTGATTGAAGTGGGGTTTGGTAAAATTAAAACAGTAAACAAGGAGTATAGGTTTATGACGTTACTAGAGAGTTTTTTGACGGTGCTGGGTAATATGCTAAATGTAATATTTGGTATAGTGGATTATCTACTGTTCCCGACAATTATTGTTCTGTTAATTGTTTGGTTGGTGCAGAGAAATTCGGTCAAAACTATGATAAGAATGTATGGGAGCGACAAGGAGTATGATGGTGCAAGGGCTCAACTTGTTAGCCGGTCGAAACCAGTGATGGTACTGGGGTGGATTTTGTTTGCGATAGGAATGGTGGTTTTGCTGGGAGGACTGACGTGGGTAACATATGTAGATTCTAATGATTATGTGAGCTACTCGGGAGTTTGGTCGATGACTGGTTATATAATATTATATTCGGTACTAGCGTGGTTTAGTGGGCTATGTATGGTGTTTGCTCGGTTTGTGTATATAGAAGTAAAATCTTTGCGAATGCTAAGAGCACGACAGGTAGCAAAACAAACTACTCAGAACGGTAACGCTTAAGAATTTTCTAAGGTTAAGGGCGCGAGGTAAGCGCCCTTTTTGTGGCGAAAAAGTCTTGCTTTGTAATGTGGAGCTTAGTATAATGGTATTGTCTAATCTATATCAGGTCTGTTTTTGTGGATTTGTTATGCCTTTTCCGAATTGTTGCTGGCGGAAAACGGCACCGCAAAAACAAGCTAACAACCATTGCGGAATGGCATGTCTGTTGACTTGGTATGGATTAGACACCCTTGCGGTGTCGTTTTTATTATGAGGAGGTCTCCGTGAGGTTAAAAACCAAAGGAGGTATATGCTACGCGTAAAATACAAAGGTAAAATTGATAAAATAGTATTGTTTGGTACGGCAGGACTTTTGGTTTTGATACTGATGGGGATGATGATGCCAGTAGTAGCAGAATCTGCTGAAGCAATGGAGGATGTAGTGCCTTTTGCGGATAGTAAAGCATCGGCGCAGCCAACTGTAACATTGGCGGTTTCTGGAGAGAATAAGAAGACACTTATGCCGACAGATGAATCGTATGACGTGGCAAAAATTGATGCAAAGGTAACAATTGGCTTAACAAATTCAAGTGGGTATAGCATTCAATTGGAAGCAGCTACGGAGGATTTGGTGGGTACTAGTAATTCGGCACATAAAATTCCGGCAGTATCTGGCGTAAGTACCTTGGCTAATATGCCGGTAAATACTTGGGGATATAGTATTGATGGTAATACTTACCGAGCGGCGCCGACGGAATCAGCAGAGATATATAAGAGTGGGAATTTGGATATATCGAATACATTGGTAAATCGAGAGCATATACTGAGTTTTGCGACGAAAGTTGATTTGACGGTAGCGCCGGATGTATATGGCAATACGGTGATAGTGTCAGTGGTGTCGGATCCCAACTCAAGTGTAATGAAGGCTTTTAATGGGATTAAAACTATGCAGGAGCTGACGCCAGAGGTGTGTCGGGAAGCGGGAGAACATGATACGGCGTTTTTGACGGATACGCGGGATGGAAATCAATATTGGGTGACAAAAATGAAGGATGGCAACTGCTGGATGAGTCAAGATTTGGCGCTGGATTTGACGAAAGGCAAGGTAGTTCAGGGTTCGAAAGTAGTGGAGGGGACGACGATGACAAATTATGCTTATACTCCCGAGGCGACAACTCAAAAGCCGAGCGATGGAAATGGGAGATTTAGTAGTATATCTGGTAAATCGTTTAACTCTTGGAATGAAGGGAAGTATGTAATGATAAAACCTGGGGGCGTAGCTTCTAAATATCTTAGCTTTACGGCTGAGCAAGGTGGGCTTAGTGCGTTTGCGGACGATAGTAAGCTAACGAGTTTGGCGACTGGTGATGGTAATGCGCGAGTTGAAGATTTTGGGGTAATAATGAATGTGTCAGCTAGTTGGTGGAAGCCAGCAACAGACCCATATTTTACGGAAAGTAATGTTTATATACAAGATGGCGTGAGCTATAACAAGACTGCTGGTTGGGCAGTAGATCTAGTTAATAAAGTTTATGATGCACATTATCTAATCGGGAATTATTATCAGTGGTATGCGGCGACGGCAATGACAGTTGGAGACGGGATCGTAATAGATTATCAGATGACGCGGGATACGAGTATCTGCCCGCTAAATTGGCGATTGTCGGATTATGGTAGGTTTAGGAGTATGCTTTCTGAGTATGATTTAACAACCAAAGTGAGTAATGCGGATTGGAATATATTAAGTGCGCCGCTGTATTTTATGCGAGCGGGGAGTTTGAATAGTAGCGGGGTTAGCGGAGTGGGGTCTATGGGGTATTTTTCTACGGCGACAGCTTCGGTTTATTATTTAACAAGTGTGGCTACTTTAACTATTTTCGCTGATAATACTGTGCGATTTGCTGGAATGAATGGTGCGTCATCGTTTGGTGCTGATAGTGGGGCGCAGATACGTTGTATGGTGGTTGCACCGACAAGTTAGTGAGGATAGTGAAAAAGGTATTGCTTTTATTCTAAAAGTGTGCTATGATGGGGGTATAAGGGCATTTATTATGCAAGATCAAAATCAAACACAAAATACACAAACTACGGCTGCGGAGCAGGCAGCGCAAGAAACTGCGGATGCAGTGGTGAATCGTGCGGCGCATGGAGATTATGTGCGGCAGATTGTCGAAAAAATTAAAAATTCGGAGAATATCCTAGTTGCTTTATCAAAGAATCCTTCGGTAGATGATATTGCGGCGGCGATTGGTTTAACATTGTTCCTTGATGGGATGCAACATCACATAACGGCGATTTATTCAGGTAAGACACCGGCGGCGATTGATTTCTTGCAGCCGGAGGCGACTTTTGAGACAAATACGGCGAGTTTGCAGGATTTTATCATTGCACTAAATAAAGACAAAGCAGATCATTTGCGTTATAAGCTAGAAGGTGATTTTGTTAAGGTCTTTATTACGCCGTATCGAACGGATATAACTGAGAAAGATTTGACGTTTTCGCGGGGGGATTATAATGTTGATTTTGTAATTGCAATAGATGTGAAATCGGCGGGGGATCTTGATGAGGCACTTTCTGAGCATGGGAGAATTATGCATGATGCATCAATCGTAGATATTACGACTGGCGCGCCGGGAAAGTTTGGGGAAATTGAATGGAGTGATCCAACGGCAAGTTCGGTGTCGGAGATGGTCACGAAGTTGATTTTTGCGATTCAGGGGCAGGATACAACACTTGACCAGGATGTGGCGACAGCGCTACTTACGGGTATTGTGGCAGCGACGGAAAGGTTTTCTAATAACCGAACAAGCTCGGATACGCTTAGCTTAGCTTCGAAATTGATGACGATGGGGGCAGATCAACAGATGATATCGGCGAATGTGTTGGGGAATACGGTTGAGAAAGAGCCGGAACCGGAGCCAGTTGAGGGAGGACCGCGAGTGCCAAGCCCGACGACTGTGCCAGACCCAGTGATGGTGGGTGGGACGGTAGTGATGCCGAATGTAACGGCAGCACCGACGGATGCTAGTACGATGTCGATACCGGGTGTCCAGGGCATGGACGCAGGTAATCAGGGCGAGCCAACTCAGAGTAATATGGCGCAAGGAAATCCGGCAGCGCAATTAGCGCAGACGATGGCAGTACCGACCGGTCCAGAGCCAGCAGGGGTGGAAGTTCCAGAGGTGACACCAACGGAACCAGCCACTAATACAGTAAGCCAGAGTCCAACTACGGATTACGCAGCAATGATGAACCAAGCTCTAGCAGAGTCAGCACCAGCTGAAACAGGAAATACTACAACCGAAACGGCGGCTTCTCCGTTTGCACCGCTTCCAGAGCCGACAGTGCAAGGTAATCCAGCAGTAAATAATTCGACGATGGTGTTACCTGGGCAGCCAGTGGAACAGCCAGCAGGAACAGTATTACCACCGCCACCAACACCTCCGGTAGGGGAGACGGATGCAATGCCGCCGACTTTGCCACCACTGCAAATGCCACCAAAACAATAATTTTGGAGAATGGCTAGTTGCGACTATGGTGAATTATGCTATAGTGATGATATGAATGATGAGATTTTGCTAGTTGATAAACCGGCGGGCGTGAGCTCGTTTGGGGTAGTGGCGCGAGTAAGGCGGGAATTGTCAGATGCGGCGGGTTTAGTAGAAGTTGTAGGTAAAGATG
>CAZUNS010000066.1:0-4265 GCA_964621655.1 uncultured Candidatus Saccharibacteria bacterium
GAGCTATCGCGGCGTCTGTTAATAATATAGCATACTTCTGGCAGATTGTGAATAGTTTAGAATAGTTCCGAGGCTAATAGTATATGCAATATTTAAGTCATCGCTTATGCAGAATTCCCTGCGCTATACTTCTGCCAAGCAAATTTAAATACTGGCAAGCCGAGTTGTAAAGCACGCATAGCTAATTTATCACGGCGAGTGGCCAAAGGATTTTTTAGTACGTCATTCTTGTGCTTACGTAGATACTTGACTACATTCTGCTCAGCGTTTTGCAGTGACTTTGCGTCGACTGAGTTATTGCCATTTTCGTCTACCATTACAATCTGACGCAAGATACTAAATCTAGCATGCATCCGACGCTTTTTTGTTAAATTTATCAATAGCTTCTGCGCGGCGGGAGTTTGAGTTTTGCTCCATTGCATAATCTCATCACACATTTGATCGGTCAAATCAATCAAGTCCATCTTGCGTAAACTAAAACTTTGCTTAGTAATCGAATTGCTATTTTGATAATAATTATATGCTTTAGCACTCGATACTGCGATTCTGTCACATTGCAAGACTAATTTATAAGTTGTACCCACGTCCTCATATAGACGATGCTCAGGAAATTGCACTAGATCAAAAAGTTCACGCTCATATAACTTTCCCCACGCTGACATTGAGAAACCTTCTTCGCACAACATTTCCTTGAGACAAGTCACCGTATCTAAAACTTGTTCACTAGGCTGATCTTGGGATTTTGATTTTTCTTCATCATCGTTTTTTACTTCGCGAAACCCACAGATCGACATTTTTACGCGCTCAGTGTAGCACATTTTATGCAAAATATCGATCATTTCTGGACAAATCGTATCGTCACTATCTACAAAGGTAACCCATTTGCCAGTAGCAATCTTGAGCCCAGCATTGCGCGCGCCTGAAAGTCCTTGATTAGTCTGATGAATGACTTTTACTCGTTTATCTTGTTTGGCAAACACATCACAAAATGCTCCGCTCATATCGGTCGAACCATCATCTATCAAAATAATCTCAAGATTAGGATAAATTTGGTTTTGCACCGATTTGACACATCGCTCTAAAACTTTGCCAACATTATAAACCGGTATAATCACCGATACCAGCGGTAAATATCTGCCTTCGCCCACACGTTGAGTTTTCATGAGTTAAAATTTCTCTTTGATTTCTTCAAATTTAGACAGTGCAGCCGCTACGGTTTTATCCATATCATAATAAGCATATTCACCTAAACGCCCGCCGAAGATTACATTGGTTTCTCGTGCCGCCAAAGCCTGATATTTGGCCAGCTTCGCACGGTCTTCGGCTGTGTTGACTGGGTAATACGGCTCGTCTTCGCGCGTCCAAGTCTTGCTATATTCGCGGATAATCACTGTCTTGCCAGTACCTGCAGCGTAGCAACCTGTCTGACGCTCTGGATGAAAATGTTTGAACTCCAAGATGCGCGTATACTCAACATCAAGATCGGCATAGTTCATGACTGGGCAACCTTGATAATCGTCCTGGTCGACTACTTCCTTCTCAAAAGTAATGCTGCGCCATTTGAGTTCGTCAAATTGATAATCATAAAACTTGTCGATCGGGCCAGTATAAATTGTCATGATTTTGCCCTTGCGTAGTTTTTGGATTTCTGCGTCGGTAAAATAATCCGTTTTTAGACGCACTTCTAAATTCTTTCCACACTTGGCTACCATATTCTGAAACCAAGCACTGTAGCCATGCGTTGGCAAACCTTCGTAAGTATCGGCGAAATAATTATTGTTATAGTTGTAGCGCACGGGCAGACGTTTGATAATTTCTGGTGGAAGTTCTTCGGCTGGAGTTTGCCATTGTTTGGCTGTATAATTCTTGATAAAAGCGTTAAAAAGTGGTTTACCAATCAGGCGCACACCTTGTTCGGCTAAGTTTGATGGTTCTTTTGCGCCATCGTCTGCTTGTCGCGCAATCTCGGCGCGCGCTTCATCAGGAGAGTAATGCGCACTAAAGAATTGATTAATCGTACCCAAGTTGATCGGCAGTGGATAAGTCTCACCCTTGTGTGTAGTATAAACTCGATGTACGTAATTTGTAAAAGTCGTGAATTTATTAACATACTCCCAGACTGCCTGGTTGGATGTGTGGAATAAATGTGCGCCGTACTTATGGCACTCGATACCTGTGATAGAATCGACTTCTGATGCGCAATTACCACCAATATGGTCACGGCGATCAATTACCAATACTTTTTTGTCTAAGACATTGGCAAGGCGCTCCGCCATCGTGAGACCAAATAGACCCGCTCCGACAATCAAGACGTCTGGCATTACTGACTTATCTTTACTCATTTTTCTCCTAACTCCACAACCCTTCATAAGCCTTCGCTACAGTTTCTGGATCACCTTCGGTCATGATCTGGCCATTCTCGATCAGAATCGCACGGTCGCAAAACTCGCGCACATTCCCCATTGAGTGAGTTACCAAAATCACCGTCTGTTGACCATGTAAACTAGCGAAGTAATCATTACATTTCTGCTGGAAAGCCGCATCTCCCACGGCCAAGACTTCGTCAAGAATAAGAATATCACCTTTGGCGCGAATTGCAATCGAGAAAGCCAACCGTACCTGCATACCAGATGAATAATTTTTGAGTTTAGCATCCATGAATGGTTCCAGCTCGGCAAAACGAACAATCTCATCATACATGGCGTCCATTTCCTTGCGCGAAAAACCTAGCAAAGCACCATTGAGATAGACATTTTCTCGCCCAGTTAGCTCGGGATTAAAGCCCACGCCTAGCTCGATGAACGGTACTAGCGTACCATCTACCTTGATTTCGCCACTTTCTGGATAGTAAATCTGAGCCAAGAGCTTAAGTAAGGTCGATTTGCCTGAGCCATTGCGTCCGACAATACCGATGAACTCACCCTGATGTACGTCGAAACTTACGCCTTTTAAGACTTGTTGCTCGGTATAACCCTTAATTCCCTTAAACCAGTTAAAGATAGCTTGTTTGAGACCGGCAGCTCGCTCGGATGGCAAACGAAAACTTTTGTGTAGATTTTTGACGCTAATCACAATTTTGCTAGGATTTGCAGCAGTTTGGTGCACATTTTTTGAAGGATTTTCCACCCTTTTTTGGCTTTTTTCCACAAGTTTTCCACAGGTTGATGCAGAGTTTTCCACAGGTTTACGGGTTTTTTCCACAGTTCGAGATTTTTTACTCATCTAGACCTCCTCCGCGAAGCGTTTTGAACGTTTACGGAAAAATAGCGCCGCAAGCAACAATACTAAGAAAACAAACAGGATTGGAAAAATACAAAGGGGCCATTCTACCAAGCTCCAGGTAGTAATCGTTGCATCGGTAATCAAACTATAGCGCACGTCCTGAATTACCTGCGCAATTGGGTTTAACAGAATAATTTGACTAGCGACCATCCCAAAGCTGCCTGAGTTAAGCACCATTGTGAGCGGATAAATCACTGGTACCGCATAAAACAATGCCTGCGTAAGCACGTCCCAAATTGATGTAATGTCACGATATTTGACATTAATTGCGCCAAGCAAGAAAGAAATCCCGAGCGCAAAGGCATAAAGTTCTAAAATCAGTGGCAGTACCAACAACCAACTAAAACTTGGAGTCACGCCATTAAATAAAGCGAAGATAATAATCACACCAATATTAATTGCCAGATTAATCAGCGCCGTAGCCGTAGCTGCTACTACTACGATATATTTTGGAAAGCTAATCTTGCGCAAGAGATCACCGCGCTGCACGATTGATTGGATGCCTTGCCCGGTGCATTCAGTAAAGAAGTTCCAAAGCACTGTACCGGTCAAAAGATAAACTGGATAATGCGGAATGTCCGCTCCCATTCTCAGCAATTTAGCAAATACGACATAAAGAATCGTAAACATCAAAAGTGGTCGGATGACCGCCCAGAGGCAACCCAAAACTGACCCCTGATAGCGGAGTTTGAAATCCGTTTTGACTAATTCTCCCAGCAAGATACGGTTCTTGCGACAGAGTACGTTTGGTACACGACTCATAATAATTAACATTGTAGCATAACTCAGGGGAAAAGTCTAACTTAAGCGAGATCGAACTATTCAACCCATTCCACAAGAATATCTTTTTCACGGGCCGCGTCGCGCCTGCCCCAGCCTAAAAAGGTTCAGGATTCCGAAAGGCAAAACACTAGGGATCACAAGGGCGTATAGTAAATACCAAGACTATCCCTTAAGTCGGCTACGCAAATAAAGTACTAGGT
>CAZUNS010000067.1:0-4137 GCA_964621655.1 uncultured Candidatus Saccharibacteria bacterium
GTAATCTTACCTTCCGTACCCGAAGACGGCTGATGAATCATAATCCGCGCATTCGGCAGCACAAACCGTTTCCCTTTCGCCCCACAGCTCAGCAACATTGCCCCCATCGACGCCTGCAAGCCAATACCAATCGTCTGTACATCTGGCTGAATATAATTCATCGTGTCAATAATGGCAAGACCGTCATACACCGAGCCACCAGGCGAATTGATATATAATTTAATATCCCGCTTCGGATCTTCGTTGGCAAGATAGAGTAGCTGCGCCACTACTAAGTTCGCCGTATGTGCATCGACTTGCTCGCCCAAGAAAACAATTCGATCGTTTAGCAAACGCGAATAAATATCGTAAGCACGCTCGCCACGAGTAGTTTCTTCGACCACTGTCGGCACTAGATAATTATTAATATTTTTATTCATTAATACTCCTTTCTAACTTTTCAATATTTGAATTTAATGCGTCGTTTAACTTACCCAGGGCAGCCTGTTTAGTTTGGTATTCGGTCACCATCGCATTAGTCTCGTCAATTTTTGCATTGAGAGCTTCACGCGTCTCGTTTAACGCAACTCGCTCGGCTTCCAAAACATCCCGTTGGCGTTGAAATTCCGCCCGCGTCACGAAACATCCAGCCATATCCGCACATCGATTGAACTCTTCCACCCGCACATCAAACGCCGCCAATCTTTTGTCATAAACTAGACGCTCTTGGTCAATTTCCCCGCTTAGCAAGGTAATTTTCTGTCGCAACTCATCACATTCTGCCTGCAGCTGTTTAAACGGCGCCTGATAACTCTCGTAATAATCTACTATTCTACTCCGATCCTGAAAATATTGTTGGTAATGTTTTTCCAATTCGTCTGGAATCTTACGTAATTTAGTACCAACTCGAGTATACAACTCTTCCATTTGTTCATGATCTTCATATAATTCTAATTCTTCGGCCACCCAATCTGCGTTTTCTGCTTTTACTTGTTCAAGCAATTTTTCTACTTTAGCTCGTTCATTATTATTTAATCTATCCCACACCGCATGTAAAAGTTCATGTGCCGCCGTAACTCGATTAGAATCTTTTAGCTCGTCCATTTTAATTTCATAAATATACATTTGATCTTTCACATAGCAACCCAACAAAGACACTTCTAGTTGATGACTATTGCAATGTTCATTAAATGGTTCGGCCGTCTCGATCGCTGGCTGCGTAGCCAAGAAAATCCGTTCGCCCTGCGTAGTTAGAGCTAAATCCGCCCGAATCTCTTGCACCGTAGCACTTTCTTCATAAACAAATCCTCGCCACAAATCTCGTACCAAATTGCTCTGCAAGAATACATACGCACCAATCATCACCAATGATGTCACCAAGATGATGATTAACTCTCGACTCCGATTTCTAGTGGCGACCGGCATATAATTATCCGTTTGCCACCTTTAGCGTCAACGTACGTTCACCGTTTTTCGCTTTTTCGCGCGCCAAGCCGATCTTCGCCACATTACCTTTTTCTAGCTCGCCACTAATCATCGCCTCGGCAATCATTGTTTCAATCTTATCTTCGATCACACGCCGCAACGGACGCGCACCGTTTTTCGGATCGTAACCTTCTTCGATTAGTTTCTTTTTTACTTCGGGCGAAACTTGTAAAGTCAAACCCTTTGTACTTAAGCGCTTGCGTAGTTCCTCGACTAAGTTATCAAAAATCCGTTCTACATTCTCTTGAGTTAACGGATGAAATACCAAAATCGCATCCAAACGGTTAATCAGTTCTGGCTTCATCACCTTTTTCAATTCGCGCATAGCGATTTCTTTGCTAGTTTCATATTCATTTTCTAGCTGCCGTTTGTCCGCCAAACTTTTCACTGAGAAACCGATTTCGTTCTCACGATACATTTCCTTAGCGCCAAGGTTAGAAGTCAAAATCACAATCGTATTATTAAACTTCACTTTATTTCCCTGTCCGTCCGTCAGTACTCCGTCTTCAAGAATTTGCAACAACATATTAAATACATCGGGATGAGCTTTTTCGATCTCATCAAACAGCACTACCGCATAAGGTTTGCGACGCACAGCTTCGGTCAGTTTACCACCGTCTTCGTAACCCACATAGCCCGCCGGCGCGCCAACTAGCCGTGATACATTATGCTTTTCGCCAAACTCCGACATGTCAATTTTGATCAACGCATTTTCACCACCAAACACTTCGCGTGCAATCACCCGCGCTAGCTCAGTTTTGCCTACGCCTGTCGGTCCCATAAACAAGAAACTGCCGATCGGACGTTCTGGATCAGCAATCCCGCTGCGCCCCCGCCGAATCGCCTTCGCTACAGCTTTAATCGCTTCGTTTTGACCAACGACCGACTTTTTCAGATGATCTTCAAGATGACCCAACAATTCTAACTCCGAACCATGCACTTTTGCCACCGGAATACCAGTTTTTAACGAAATCGCCAATGACAAATCATCTTCCGCCAACACTGGCAACTTCTCTGCGCCATTTTTTTGCATGGCTTTAAGAGTTTTCTTGATTTGCTCCGACTCAGTCTTGAGATTAGCCGCTTTCTCAAAGTTCTCAGCCTCGGCCGCTTCTTGCATCTGCTCTTCTAGCTCAGTCAGCTGGACTTTAAGCTTCTTATATTCCGAACCGCCGTTTTTGTCCGCTGAGACCTTAGCAATCGCCGCCGCTTCATCCAGCACATCAATTACCTTGTCCGGCATAAAACGATCATTGATGTAACGCCCCGACATATTAATTGCCGTCTCCAGCATCTCGTCTGGAATCTCTACGCCATGGTGCTTCTCGTAATGTCCCTTAATACCTTTGAGAATTTTTAACGTTACCGCTGGGCTAGGCTCCTCTACCATCACGGTCTGGAAACGCCGCGCCAAAGCCTTATCCTTCTCGATATACTTACGGTACTCGTCCATCGTCGTAGCGCCAATTAGCTGCAACTGACCGCGCGCCAATGCTGGCTTGAGAATATTTGCCGCATCCATCGTACTCTCACCCGCTCCCGCGCCCGACAGCAAATGCAACTCATCAATAAAGAGAATTACATCATCATTATTAATCGCTTCGTCAATAATTCCCTTGATTCGTTCTTCAAACTCACCCCGGAATTTCGTACCCGCCACCAAATTCGACAAATCTACTTGGAAAATTCGTTTCCCGACTAAATTTCCTGGCACATCATTTTTTACAATCCGCTCAGCCAAACCTTCAACAATCGCCGTCTTACCCACGCCAGCTTCGCCGATCAAAACCGGGTTCGATTTAGTACGACGACTTAACACCGTCACCACCCGCTCAATCTCACGTTCCCGGCCAATCACGATATCAAGTTTATTATCCTTCGCCATGTCCGTTAAATCTTGGCCGTATTTCTTTAGCCAACGCAACTGTCCACCTTTGCGGTATTCTTTCTTCTTCTCTTGGTTACGTTCGTGCTCAGCCTGTTCGTCCAAAATCTTCTCGATCGCTTCAGTCAGTTCTTCTAAATCAACCCCTAGCTTGGTCAATAAGACCGCCCCGCGCGAACTTTGCTGACAAACTAACGCATAGAGAATATACTCCGTACCAATCGTCCGCGCACCGTGCTCACTAGCGTAATGATCCGCCATGCGCAAAGTCAATACCGCCGATTCCGACAAAGACATCATCGCCATCGCCGAACCACCGTTCACTTCCACTGCTTCTTGACCCAAAGCTTTCTCGGCTTTTTCCAAATTCACGTCAAATTTAGCCAAGATTTTCGCCCCTTCGGACGCATCTTGCGCCAGCACGCCGAGCAAAATATGCTCCGTACCCATATAGCCATTATTATACTTCTTACTAAATACATCAGCCTTCTGCAGCGCAAAGCGAGCATTTTCCGAAAGCCGATTCATCATTTCACTAAATTCATTTTCCATAACTTACTTCATCATTGTACTCTATTAGCACTCACATGTCAACAGTGCCAAAAAGGCACTGTTGCTGATTGCGTCGTTCAAAAGAGAAAATAAATTTTCTCTTTACTCACTATTCTCATCAGTTCAAGACTGCTAACGCAGCCTTGCTGCCAGCGTCACTCAAAAAGTAAGCTTTTTCTTTACTCGTTTTTCTCATCAGTTCAAGAGTACTAATCACTTTTTTATAAATTTAGGGC
>CAZUNS010000068.1:0-4101 GCA_964621655.1 uncultured Candidatus Saccharibacteria bacterium
TATAAATTGTGCTTTTGCGATACTTTATAATAAAAACGACACCGCAAGGGTGTTATACAGATTAATCTAGGTAGCTTACGCTCCAGGGCCAATCCGCCTTGCGATGCCGATCAATACTCTGGAACATAAGCAAAACAATAAGCCTACCTATGAATAAAATTAATCTGTATAACACTTTTATTATAGCGAAAAGCGCAGCGAGATGCAAGAGTTTTGTAGCGTTTGTAGGGGCGCTGGAAATAAGTTTGTCGGAAAATTGGTAAAAATCCTTTATTTTTCTAGATATTCGTGATATAATACAGGAGTATTAATAATCTGGGTCGGTAGCGCAGATTTTCCTGACGGAAAATTCTGCTGCAGGGCGTCGTCTCGCTCAAGAGAAGTAAACTTCTCTTAGCTCGTCTCCTACTGCAGTTCAGCTTACAGCTTCGCTACGATCAAGCATAATTAAAAATTTGGGTCGGTAGCTCAGCTGGTTAGAGCACCTGCCTCTTAAGCAGGGTGTCGAGGGTTCGAGTCCCTCCCGACTCACCATATGAAGAAGGCTCCTTCGGGAGTTTTTTATTGTCAGATGAAATGTGTCCGTTTCGGCTATTTTATAATTGACAAATATCGTAACTAGTGCTAAAATGCTATTATAGCCCCCTGGTTTGGATTTGTTCCCGCCAGGGATTTTAAGTATTGGAGGTAACCATAAAAACTATAGCATACATTGACGGTCAGAATTTTTCTACAAAGTTGCAGAACGGATAGTTGATTCTGGTTTAGCTACAAGCAAGCAAGAAGTTAGCGCCGTTGATATTCCGTATTTACTGAACCAAATTTTTCCAAACGAACGGTTGGAGATTCGCTATTATAGTGTTGCGAGAATTCGTCGACAAGACGGCTATGGTGCGGAAATTCAAGATAAGTCTATTAAATTTGCTGATCATCTGCGTAGAATGCGGAATTGCCTAGCTAAAACTGGTGTTGAGTTCCGGGCTACTGGCGTTCTTAAAGTTCGTGACCGAGATGAATGTAAGAAATGTGGAGCTACTGACTATAAGTTTCAAGAAAAAGGTGTAGATGTTGGTCTTGCTGTTGATATTGTCGCTAACGCTTTGAGAAATCAAGTTGATCACATTATTCTAGTAAGTTCTGATACGGACTTAGTTCCGGCAGTTAAAATCGCTAGGGAGACCGGTAAGAAAATTACTTATGTTGGTTTTGATAACCAGATTACTAGATTGTTGTCATCGTTAGCAGATTCAACACAAGTTATTAGAAGTAGTGAAATTATTGAAGCTTATAGAAGGATGTTTGATGCAGGGTAGAGACTTTATACTTTGTGAACATGAGCACGCTATAGCAAGAAAGGCCATGTTTATAGCTAATCAATATGGTAAAACTAATAATCTTAGTGGCCAATTCATATTTCAGAAAGCCATGGAACTTTTTCATCTATTAGTATTTCTAAAAGTCGCCGATGATAGCATTTCTCAACCAACAAAAATACTTCCGCACGAACCTCTCGATGCTATTATTCAATTCAAGCCTGGTGATAGTGAGTTTTGGTGCGGTACAATCGGGGTGGAGATTACAACCTGTTTTGGAGCTCATGAAGTACCTATTAAGAATAGTTCTAAGAAGAAGTTCTTTCCTGGGGGACATCCTGAAATTGACGATGCGGTAAGAAGCATTCTTAAAAATGAAATGAAGCAAGCAGGAAGTATAAAACTTCCTGAAACGCAATTCTTTTGCAAGCAATTTTTGAACGAGATAGCAGATAAACAAAGTAGTAAGTACGAGTTTAATGGTATCGACAAAAAAATTCTTTTAATAGTAACTGGTGAGCCATCTGATGCGGGTTGTCCAATAACAGGAAGTTGGTTTGAAAAGTCTTTTAAGTCGGAAGATTTGGCAATTAAAGATAGTTTTGATAGAATATGCGTTCTTAACTATTTTAGTTCTGGCAAAGATAATGGCCCAACGATAGTTTTGAATTTACTGGAAGAGCAAAAGTTTTATGATTCATTGCTAGACGACTGACTCAATATTTGTCTCCATAGAGTACTATGCAAGATGTGTTTTCCGACTTAATTTTTATTTCTGAACATACTTCTTCCACCACTCGGTGAATTCGGCGACGGATTGGTAGTAGGAAATATCGCTATCGCTATCGGCGTCTAAGAAAGTGACTAATTTGCCGTCATGATAAAGTGCAAAAGATGGATAATATTTTAGATCGCCTACTAAGCCACTTTTGCGCACGTAGCTAAAGCTAGTCATCTCGAGCTGGATTTGATTTTGCTCGCTAAATTCGGTGAGAACTTTCTCAAAATTGGCGGAGCTTTCGCAGGACGATTGATAGATAAATAGGCCAAAAGATTTTTTCTCGTCGATCAGTTGTTGCAATTCCGCTACGCTGATTTCGTGCAGGCCGGATTTGCCGTAATATGCGGTGTCTAGCTGGAATTTGCGCGGCCAGAAGATAAAACCGCAAATCAGAGCAACAATAATTATTGCGCCGCTAATCCCGCCAATGATGAACCACTTACTTTTTGATTTCATGAAGAGTATTGAAGTTAATGTCGTGATAAGGAACTTTCCAAAAATCGTAAGAAGTATTGCCGTATTCGGTGGTTTTTACTTCGACATTGTGGTCGCCTTCGTAATACCAATATCCGCCCACGTTGTAAATCTTATTGGCGTCCCAGCCGAGTTTTACTAATATGTCTTTGGTCGAGCCAGCATAGCCTGCGCCGCCGCACATTAAGAAAATATTTTTGTCCTTCGGGAAAAGATACTCGAGAATCTCCATGCTTTCTTGGTAATTAGGAGCTAGATTACCATTATTATCTTGAGTGAAGAGAGTTTTGCCGGTATAAGTATTGCCAACTTGCTCGGGTAGACCGCTTACATTTACTAGGTATGGGTAAGGCACGATCTCAAAGCCTTCGACAAAGCCTGACAGATAAGCATCACCACCGATGGCTTCGTAATTGCCAGGATCTTTGAGCATGCGCATGTCGCGATAAACTGTGTCGCTGCGCCCGAGATATTGATCGAGCGTGGCTTCGTTGATGTTTTTGTCTACGCCAAATTGCTGCCCACGAATTCCGGTGCCGGCTTCGGGGGCGGGCAGGGAATCATCCGTGATAATCTCGACTGGGCTGGAATTGCGGATAAAATGATGCGCTACTGACCAGCCAACGCCGACGATAATCATAATCAAGAACGTAATAGAGAAAACGGCGAGAAAAGAAAAATTGCGTTTTGAAGTTTTTTCCATAGAACCTCCACTTGTTTAATTCTATTATAATAATTCTGGGCGAAAAATCAAGCTAAGAAGTTATTTTTGATACCGAAGGTCTAGATCGACATCGCCGTAAATTCCGGGCACGCGTCCGCTGCTGCTGAATTGCCACATGTCGAAATCGCCTTGGTAAGTCGGTTCGTGATAATACTGGGCTAACCAGACCGGGTATTTATCTAGCTCCCAGATGCGGTCGAGATAGACTTTGCTACTATATAATATACCAGCATAATTAGATTGCTCAAGCGTATCTAGGAAGGTGGCGGCTACGGAGTTGATAGTTGTAAAACTCATGTTTGCTTGATTAAACTCGCTCCAACATTCCCAGTCAAAAGCTACGCCGAGTTCGAGTTGGTATGGTTTAATTTGCTCTAGTATCCACTCGGCTTGGTCTTTCGCTTGTTCGCGCGTATGGGCATAAGAGTAAAAATAAGCTCCTACGGGCAGGCCTGCGGCTTGGGCACCTTCAACATTGGCGGCAAAATAGGGATCTAGTACATATTCGCCGTCGAATTCGTATTGATAACCTAGGCGAATCATGGCGAATTCTACGCCAGATTGCTTGACTTTATGCCAATCAATCTCGCCTTGCCACTGCGAGACGTCGATGCCGATTTGGGTTTGGGCGGTTTTGTAAGTTTTGATAGCTTCGGCAATAGGAAGTTTCTCGGGTTCTACGGACGGGGCAGTTTGGTTAGCGGTAGGTCGATAAACATTAAGCACGAAATCTTTGTCGGCGCGGTTGTGGTAGGCGTCGGTAATTTGATAAGTAAGGTGATATGTGCCGGGTTGAGAAAGATCATAAT
>CAZUNS010000069.1:0-4093 GCA_964621655.1 uncultured Candidatus Saccharibacteria bacterium
AAAGAAACTCCCAAAGAAGTTTATATGCGTGAGTTTTATCCAAAGTATCAAGTTAATGACGAAATGTTAGCAGCTACTCGTAATCCAGAAGTGAAATTCATGCATTGTTTGCCAGCAATGCGTGGTGAAGAAGTTACTGATAGTGTCATGGATGGTCCAGCTTCAATTTGTTGGGATCAGGCAGAGAATCGCTTGACGGCTCAGCGTGGTTTAGTTTTGTATTTTGGTGGCGTAGCCCAAAAAGCGCTTGATGAAATTTCCCGAAAGGTAAACGATAAGAAATCGTAGTAACTTTTCGTAAAAGCGCTCAGCTAGGCATGGGTGAGAATATTAAAAGGCATAAGGAGGAAAATAATGCCAAAAACTAAACAAAAACATAAATTCAGGCTATTCAGCGCTGTCCTTGCGACTGTCTGTATTATCCTGGTAGGAGATGCAGTAGCGCCAACGGCCGCCATTGGTAATTCTCAATATATTTGGTGGATTATCATGCTAATTGGCTTTTTCGTACCGTATGGCTTGATTTCGGCCGAGCTAGGCACGCAATATCCGTCCGAAGGCGGTATGTATACTTGGGTGAAGAAGGCCTTTGGCCCCAAATGGGCGGGTCGGGTAGCTTGGTATTACTGGGTAAATTACCCGCTTTGGGTGGCGTCGTTAGCTGATCTCGTAACAACTTATTTGTTACAGATGCTAGGCGTAGAAATGACCTGGCCACTAATCTTAGCCATCCAGATCGCCTACATCATACTTGTAAGCGTACTAGGCGTCTTGCGAATTTCGCAAAGTGCTTGGCTGTCTAATCTGGGCGCGATTTGTAAGTTTATCTTCATGGCGGGGATTGGCGCTTTGGGTATTTACGTCTTGATTTCGCAGGGTAGTGCAAACCCAATTTCTTCACCAATCGATTTGTTGCCGATGGTAGGCGCAGATGGGAAGTTCGACTTCACTGGATTAGGTTTCGTAGCTTTGATTATCTTTAATATGCTTGGGTTTGAAGTGGTTTCGACTTTCAGCGACGATATGGAAAATCCGAAAAAAGAAATTCCTAAGGCAGTGATCGTTGGTGGTATTTTGATTGCAGTATTTTACCTCCTGGCGTCATTTGGCATCGGCGTAGCAGTACCTTTGGAAGAGCTAAGTACCGATTCTGGTTTATTGGACAGTTATAATATCCTACTTACTACGGCTGGCTTCTCGGCGGCAGCAATTAAAGCAATTACAGTTGTAATTGGCGGAATGTTCATCTATACTCTAATTGCTAATATCTCTTCCTGGAACTTTGGTGTCAACTCGGTAATTGCCTACGCCGCCGAAGATGGGACTTTTCCAAAATCTTGGGCTAAGCGCAACAAAGACGGTGTGCCATATGTGGTTTCGATTTGGACGGGCGTAGTTGGCGCAATTATTGCCTTTGGCGGTATCTTTGTTTCGCATATCTTGCCATCGTTACTCGAAGGCGCAGGCATTGATGCGCCAATGGAAGATATCTCTAACTTATTCTGGACTTTCTTCTCCTTGAGCTTGGTCTGTCTCTTGATGTCTTACCTGCCGATGTTCTTAGCATTTCTCAAGTTACACAAAAAAGGCCCCGCTGTCAAGAAGGGATATTGGATTAGCGGTGGTAGACTTAAGATTACTTTGTATGGTTTAGTGCCGTTTATCCTGCTCCTAGTTGCATTATTCTTTACTTTGTTCCCAGAGTTTGATGTAGCAATGTTTGAGTACAACTGGCCGTTGATCGTCGGCGCATCGATTGCGATCATAATCGGCGAGATTATGGTTTGGAACATGGGTAGAAAACAAAAAGCGATGAAATCTCCAAAAGCCAAACGCGTGCGTGCGCGGGCTTCACGATAAAATAATTTATTGGCGGTATATATAATATATTTCGCCATCACCAGAAAGGAATTTATGCGAATAGATAATAGGACTCCGAAGCAAGATGGTTTCTATATGCCATCCGAGCTCGCCGAACATCGTTGTACTTGGATTTTGTGGCCGCAGCGCGAAGACAACTGGCGTTTTAACGGCGAGTATGGCCAGGCTGTGTTTAAGGAAGTTATTCAGACTATTGCAAAATACGAACCAGTTATCGTAGGTACAAACAAAGGGCAGTATCTCCACTTATTGTATATGAATATGCCAAATGTGCAGATTGTAGAAATTTCCAACAATGATTCTTGGATTCGTGATACTGGTGCGACCTTCGTCGTGAACGGCAAGGGAAACATGCGGGCGATTGACTGGAAATTCAATGCCTATGGCGGTTTAGTCAACGGTATTTATTTCCCCTGGGATCAAGATGACTATATCGCACCAAAAATGGCAGCGATTGAAGCAGTTAATTATTATCACTTGAGCGATTTCGTGTTAGAAGGCGGTTCGGTGCATAGTGACGGAGAAGGCACTATCCTTACTACCGAAGAATGTTTGCTCGATCCCGGACGCAATCCTAATATGACCAAAGAAGAGATCGAAGAAAAGCTCAAAGAATATCTTGGCGCCGAGAAAGTGCTTTGGATTCCTAAGGGTATCTACATGGATGAAGATACCAATGGCCACGTTGATAATATTTGCCAGTTCGTAGCGCCTGGTAAAGTAGTCTTGGCCTGGGAAGACAATGAAGAAGATCCACAGTACGAACGTTCTAAAGCTGCACTTGATTACCTAGAAAGCGTTACCGATGCCAAAGGTCGTAAGTTGGAAATCGTGAAGCTCCACGTGCCAAACCCGATTACGATTACGAAAGAAGAATCGGAAGGGGTTGATGTCGTGGAAGGTACCTTCCCACGCAACGAAGGCGATCGCTTGCCCGCCAGCTATGTTAATTATTACAACTGCAACGGTGCGATTATCTTGCCAGTTTTTGACGATCCGCATGATCAAGCCGCTATTGATACTCTGCAAGAACTTTTCCCCGACAAAGTCATCGAACCAATTTACGCGCGCGAGATTTTGCTAGGTGGCGGTAATATTCACTGTATTACCCAACAAGTTCCACGTCCGTAACAAACATTACCTTTGCTAAGCTACACATCGATTTGGTGTGTAGCTTTTTTATTGCCAGAAAACCCCAGATAGTTCTGGAGCCCCGTTTCTGCGGGTCATAATAACTTTACATAGTGTAAAGTTATTCCGTTGGAACAAGATTCGGCATCAAAGGTAACTGCTATAGTGATTACAAAAGGAAGAGCAATGTTAAGAATAGTAGTTTACGACGGCGGTTGGGGCGGAAATATCGTGGCAAGTTTTCTGCGCAAAGAAATACAGACAGTTGAAGTAATTAAAGTTATTGATTGGGCGCATGCGCCGTACGAAAATAAGACTACTACTGAGATTTGTTTCTTAGCCGAGCGCTGTTTGCGAACTTATTTAGGCAAAGTCGATTTGATCGTGATGGCGGGATATAGTGCAGCACTGGCGACGGGTTACCTGCGCCAAAGATATAAGGAGCAAAAGATTGTATCAGTAGGAATTAATTATTATCAGATTTTGCATACCAAACAATATCCGGATCGGATTACTTTACTCATGAATAACAACCTGCTGGAATCAGTATGGCGAGAAGAAATCTGTAGACGTTTGTCTTATTCGACTTTAACAATTCCAGATTGTAGCGGCTGGGAATCTCTAATCAACGAAGGGGAATTAACTCCCGAAATCATGATCGAAGAATTATCACCGTACTTTGAGTTGTGTGGTATGCAGACCAACACGCGTAAGAAGTTAATTGGTAGTGATGTAGTTTTAATCTTGAATACTCATCTATGGGATATGAAAGAAGAAATTGAACATGTATTTGGTTATAAGGTGCGCGTACTCGACTTCCGCCGCAAACTTCTGCACGATGTTTGTATAGCCTTAGGGTTATTGGGTGTAGATGGGCGGCGGAGTAAGTAAGGTCCGCTTTATACGTAACGCAATCCATTTGTACGTCCGTCCATGCACTCGACTCAGCTCGCACACTATGCTAAACATAGCTTATATTACAAAAATAACCTGTTATTCTTAGGCGAAATGTGGTAAAATATCTCTATATATCTGGGTGTGGCGCAGCTGGTAGCGCGCGCGGTTCGGGACTGCGAGGTCG
>CAZUNS010000070.1:0-4053 GCA_964621655.1 uncultured Candidatus Saccharibacteria bacterium
TAAAAAGGCTCTACTCGAAACTTAGCATGATTGGTTCAGTTTTGCCCTTTCTCGTCATGGACAGTGTTAAATCTATGCCTAGTGTAGCTTTAGCACTGCCCACGACGGGCAGAATTCTTGGAAAAGGAGTGTTGCCTTATGCGCAAATCCACCATTTTCACCACAAAGCGTTCTGTTATGTCTTCGGCTGCCTACGCCGACGCCAGCGCCGCGACGTAAGCCTACGTCTCCGCCGGCCAAAGTCTAAACGGTCCTGATCCGAGACCATCAAGTCGAGTACAGAAAGGAGCAATTTAATGGGTATCATTCGACCTATTTAGCCCTACGTTTGTAGGGCCGAAACCAACTAGTCGTAACATACCCGCCGCCTATAAGGTATCATTTCCCAATCGTCAAGATAGCCTTAGCGGCTCTCATAGTGGGGCACTCGCCGAATCGCATAGCGCCAAACACCGACGCCTTAACAATCGCATGGCGCCAGGCGCCGGCGCCAATTCTCAAATGGCCTGTGCCCCACCCCCCTTACCACAAACTGAACTCAATCCCGCAACCGCGCCCCAGCTTAGCTGGGGCATTTTTATACTCTTTACCCCTGTCGCTAACTATTTTTGACGCTAGTTAGATTTTTAACATAAACATTTTATTTTAATAAATTTTTTATCCAAACTTACCAAAAAATGATATAATAGTGATAGAAAATTAAGAATTTATTGTAAAAAATCAAAATAACTTGTTGACAGCATATAGAAAATATGCTATCATAAGTGAAATGTAATAATATTAAATTTTATTAGTTCGGGGGAGGAACGAAGGGAACCTTGATGGACCAGAACGCCAGCATTATAGAAAACGCCATTTCGGGTAGTCTAAATATCATCGAGCAAGAGCGCGAGCGCGAAATTATCTCTCGTCGTTTCGGTTTGAACGGCCAGAGAGAGACTCTCGAGCAAATCGGTGAGTTACTCAATATTACTCGTGAACGCGTACGCCAACTCGAAAAAGCCATTCTTGTGCGTCTACGCATTGGCGCCGAAGAAGGTCAAATCGAAAACCTTGCTCCAGCCGAAAAGCTCATCATTCGCAATCTTACCGAGCTAGGTCGGGTCGCCCGCACTACTACTTTAGCCGAACGTATTTATGGCCGCGCTGCCACCGCCAGTGAGCGCGCCAAATTAGTTTTTATTGGTACCATTTCTAATTCACTCACCGCCATCGACGAAAACGACACTTATTATTCCGCTATCGGGATCGCCGAATACGGTGATGCTCATGTCGTACACGACAAGGTCGACGAAGTCGTGGCCGCCATCAAGGCCCACAAGACTCCGATGACCATCGAACAGCTCGATACCGTACTCGATTACGAGCACCCATCTTATATCCAGGCCATCGCTTCCATTTCCAAGCAACTAGCATCGCTCAATGGTCTTTGGGGTCTCACCAAATGGCCAACGGTCAATCCGCGCAACATCCGCGACAAAATCTTTGTCGTGCTCGAAGCCCACAAAGAGCCCATGCATTTCTCAGAAATCGCCGATGCTATCTCGGCATCAGATTTCCGCCGCAAAAACGTCACAATTCAGGCCATTCACAACGAACTCATCAAAGATTCGCGCTTTGTCCTGATCGGGCGGGGAATTTACGCACTCAGTACTTGGGGTTATGCTAAGGGTACCGTTGCCGATATTATCACCAAAGTACTCAAAGACGCCGGCGAGCCACTCACCCGCGAAGAAATCGTCAAGCGCGTATTACATGCCCGCAAAGTCAAGGAAACTACCGTCTTGCTCAATCTCCAAAACAAAGATCTTTTCCGCAAAGTTGGCAAAGATTCTTACGATTTAATTAAAGAACATTAAGCTTTTACGGCCTACTATTCATTTCGCCCGTCACTATCTTTCAGAATTCTCAATTCGTCTCACAAACAATTGCAGTTTTAGTGGGGATATAATATAATATAATATAATTATGCTTTCGCTGTTTATACAATTTCTTTTGCAACCCTATGTCTGGATTCCGATTGTTGGAGTCTTAGGGTTTTTGACTTATCGTAATTACAAAAAGCTCAATCGGCTAAAAGTATTAAACGTCGATTCAGTTTTGTTGATGCTAGAGATCCCCCGCACTAATGACAAGCGCGAATTGGCCGCCGAGCAGCTTTTTGCTAGCTTACATGGTATTTTGCGCGACAAAGCCGAGCTCCGCAATTCTGGCGGCGTGCAGGAACACCTGAGTTTTGAGATTGCGTCTACTAGCGGACAAATTCGGTTCTATGTCTGGGTACCAAAAATTCTCCAAAGTTTCGTAGAAGGGCAGATTTACGCCCAATACCCCACCGTCCAAATTTACAAAATGAACGAAGATTACGTCGACGATCGTAGCAAACACCCTGTTACTTACTCCGTCGAGCTCACTCTCACCGAAAACGAAGCCCTGCCTATTAAGACTTTTGATAATTTCGAGGTCGATCCGTTGGCTGGTATTACGGGCACCTTGGCCAAGCTCAACCCCGACGCATCCGAGGAACTTTGGGTACAAATTCTGACCCGCCCAATTCCCGACGATTGGCACAAGACTACCGACGATTGGATCAAAAAGGTCAAAGCCGGCAAAAAAGGCGGCTTGATCGACTGGGTTTGGGTAGGACAGGCCTTTGGCGCCTTCTTCCGCCCACCCGAAGGTGGCACGTCAGACGAAACCAAGCCAGAGCTCTCCGAACGTGACAAAACTCGCATTGCCAAAGCCGAAGAAAAAGCCACCAAACTCGGCTACGAAGTAAAAATTCGCTTAGCTTATCTTGGTCAAGACCAGATGAACGCCAAACTTAACATGCAAGCTTTAGTCGGTACCTTCAAACAGTACAATTCTACTAATCTCAACGGTTTTAAGCTCACCGGCGGTAGTTTTGACGCATCGGCACTCGACGCTTACAAAATGCGACAGTTCGCTCAACGCGGCTTCGTCCTAAATATCGCCGAGCTAGCATCGGTTTATCATCTCCCACACACATCTGTCGAGACCCCCAATATCGTCTGGGCCACGTCCAAGACCGCCGAGCCGCCCGCCACTTTGCCGCTTATTACCGGCCAGCCATCGCATGACGAAAACATCTCTGCCTTTGGCCTTACCAATTTCCGCGGCATTAATCACCAATTTGGCATGTTGCGTCGCGACCGTTCGCGCCACGTATATATTATTGGTCAAACCGGCGCTGGTAAGTCGGGCATGCTGGAGCTCTTTGCGCTTTCCGATATTTTCTATAATCAAGGTTACTGTATTATTGATCCACACGGCGACTTCGCCATCAATAATCTACGTTTTGTCCCCGAAAGTCGGATCAAAGATGTGGTGTATTTCAACCCCGCCGATACCGCCTATCCGGTCGCCTTCAACCCACTAGAAGTCAACGACCCCAGTCGCAAACCCAACATCTGCTCGGAAGTAATTGGCGTACTTAAGCGCATGTTTGGCGATTCTTGGGGCCCCCGGCTCGAGCACATCTTGCGTTATACACTCCTAGCCTTGCTCGATCGCCCCGAGACTACTTTGCTAGATATTTCTCGCATTCTGACCGACAAAGATTTCCGCAAGGAGACTCTAGATTACTGTTCCGATGTCACGGTCTTACAATTCTGGAAGCACGAATTTGGCCAATGGAACGAGAAGCAAGTCAACGAGTCAATCGCACCAGTCCTAAACAAAGTCGGTGCCTTCACCGCCAACCCTATTATTCGCAATATCATCGGCCAGCCCAAGTCAAGCTTCGATGTACGCAAAATCATGGACGAAGGCAAGATTCTCGTCGTCAACCTCTCCAAAGGCCTAATCGGCGAAGACAACGCCGCCATTCTCGGTTCATTCTTAGTCACCAAGGTACAGCTCGCCGCCATGAGCCGCTCCGACATCCCCAACGTCGAAGATCGTCGACCATTCTATCTCTATGTTGATGAGTTCCAAAACTTCGCCACCGATTCTTTCTCGGTCATTCTCTCCGAAGCTCGAAAATACGGCCTTAATCTCACCGTGGCCAACCAATACACTTCCCAGATGACC
>CAZUNS010000071.1:0-4042 GCA_964621655.1 uncultured Candidatus Saccharibacteria bacterium
CTGATGCGTACACATCTTGATCAGCGCCCATTTTACTTTGAATCTGACCCAGCAAAGTTTGCCATCTCAATTGCAATTATCTTGCCAGTTTATATTATCGTGTTGGCTACTTTTGGGCTTTACCGAAAAAGTATCTTTTTAAAGCATGGTCGTTGGTCTGAGATTGGTCGTCTTTTTCTGGCTTCAATTGTCGGTGTGATGGCAATTATCACATATGATTTTTTCTTTAACGTTGACCTCTTCCCAGTACGTATCATGGCAGTCTACTCAGTTTTAACTTGTTTTTGTTTTCTCTGTATTTTTCGAGGTGTCGTGCGGTTGGTGCGTAACCAAGCTCTAAAAAATCGCAAAACTAATCTCCGCGCCGTAATTATCGGTAATAGCAAAAATACCGAATATCTTGCTAATTACATTTCTGCTTTCCCTGAAACTGGTTTCTCACTTGCAGGTGTCGTTTCCAGTTCACGCTATATACCAAAAGACCTTCGACGCAAACAATTTTCATCCCTCAAGGAGGCTTTACGGCGCACAAAACCAGATGTCATTTTTCAAACCGATGATCGGCACACGGATTATGTCTATCGTCAAGCTATCAACCGCCATCTTTTATATTATTTTGTGCCTTCTAGCGCAATGCTCACTTCCCAAATGGGTGAACTCGAACTAATTGGCGATACGCCTGCCATTCTCGTTCAAATCACTCCTCTAATTGGTGGCGCCAAAATTGCGAAACGTGCATGCGACATTATGATTGGGTTGCTCGGGCTCATTATCTCAGCAATTCCAATGCTGATAATTTGGCTTGCTGAAAAAATTTCCGATCCAAAAGCTCCTGCAATTTACACCAGTACTCGCCTCTCGCGTTACAATCGCAAAGTTAAAATCTATAAATTTCGCTCCATGGTGCCTGAGTATTCTAATCTCACACCAGAGGAAGCTTTTATTAAAATGGGAAAACCAGAGCTGATTAAAAAATATCGCGCCAGTGGCGACCAAATTCCTAATGACCCGCGCATTACAAAGCTCGGCCATTTCCTACGTGCCACTTCACTTGATGAACTCCCTCAGCTTTTCAACGTCGTCAAAGGCGATATTTCGCTGGTTGGTCCGCGCGCTTTGATGCCGGGTGAGCTTCATCATTATGGAGATCGTTCTTTGCTGTTATCGGTCAAATCTGGTCTCACCGGTCTGGCGCAAGTCTCCGGTCGTCGTGATATTTCTTTTGAAGAACGCCGCGCACTTGATATTTATTATATCCAAAATTGGTCGCTTGGATTGGATGTGCGAATTCTTTTCCGCACGCTCGGCACCGTTTTGTTTCGTAAAGGAGCAAAATGACGAAGCCAAAAATCGCTCTTGTTTGTGATTGGCTCACGACGCCAGGTGGTGCCGAAAAAGTTTTACTCGAGCTTCATCAAATGTATCCTCAGGCACCAATTTATACTTCTCAATATCGTCCCAAAAAGATCACCTGGTTCAAAAACGCTACCGTCAAGACTGGCTGGCTCCAAATTTTTCCTGCTAGCTTGCGTCGTTTTCTAAGCCCCCTGCGTCAGATTTATTTCTCCCACCTTGATTTGTCAGATTATGATTTAGTGATTTCCGTCACCGGCGCCGAAGCTAAAAGTGTCAAAGCCAAAAAACATCTCTGCTACTGTCATGTTCCTACTCAGTATTATTGGCAAATGTCTGATCAATATGTAGAGAACCCTGGTTTCGGTATTCTTAATCCGTTCGTGCGTTTCTTTTTTAAGTTGCTTGTGAAACCCTTGCGACGTGCCGACTTTCGCGCAGCTAAACTTCCTAATCAATTTGTTACTATTTCAAACTACGCGAAAGAGCAGATCAAAAAATATTATCACCGTGACGCCGTCGTAGTTGCCCCCAGCGTTGATGTCGCAAAGTTTGCTCCAAAACAGGGAAGTAAAAAGTTTTCCACAGGTTTTTCCACAAACGAACCATATTTTGTTATCTCTTGTCGCCAAGTGACCTGGAAACGAGTTGACCTTGCTATTCAGGCTTGTCTTGAGGCCAAAAAACACCTCGTTGTAATTGGTGACGGTCCTGAACATAGATCTTTAGAACAAATTGCAGCTGGTTCTGAGCTAATCCACTTCACACCCTGGCTCGATGCGGATGAGATTGCCACTTGGCTTCAACATGCCGAAGCCTATATCTTTCCTAGTCTTGAGCCATTTGGTATCGCCGCCATTGAGGCGCTTGCTGCTGGCTGCCCAGTTATTGCTTATGCTGAGGGCGGTAGCCGTGATTTTGTAATCCCAGGCGAAAATGGTGTCCTATTTCAACCCCAAACCATCGCTGCACTTGAAGGTGCTATTAAGAAGTTCCAGCCTAGTGCTTTCAAACGTAAACAAATCATTCAGTCTGCCACACAATTTTCTCCTGAGCATTTTCGCACCAAAATCAAACAGCTCGTTGACGAGCTTCTGGAGCAAGCATGAAACTTTTGCGGAAAACTTTGCTTATTCTCATCTACGTCTTGCCAGCTATTTTGTTTTTTTCTTATTATCCTGTCTTTCGCCTTGGCCAAAACTCTTCAATGAACTTTGAACTATCGCTACCATTAATTTGGCTTGTACTTTTTGATTTATTGGTCATTATTACACTAGTTGTTCTTGGCATCAAACACCGCCGCACATCCTCCAAAACTGCTCAATCCGCCAAATATACTCGTCTTGGTTTTAATTTTCCTGGTATTTCTGATCGTCGAATCTTTTTGTTATCGATTTTTCCATTTTTTGCCACCCTTTCAATTTTCTGGTCAGAAAATCCCATGCGTGCCTTTCTGACAGCAGGTATTATTTGGCTCCTTTTTGTTGCGATTTTCGCCATACTTTATTTAATCCCGTTGCTTCATCCGCCAAAAAGCTTTTCGCGTTTTATCTTAGTTAGTTTTTTTGCTTCAAGTTTGCTCGTTTGCGTATTTTGTTGGCTTCAGTGCTGTTTTGATCTATTCTCGGTCGATCGTGCAAAGACTTTACTCTGTCTTGGTTGCACTTACCATTCTTTTGGCTTTCCTCATCCCTCTGGTTTTGCTATCGAACCACAATTTATGGGGAACTTACTCTTGGCGCCGACTTTGACGGCCCTTTATCTTTTGATTTTTCATCACCCTCGCTCTAAAGCCACGCTTACCCTCTCAAAATCTGATTTCAAACTTGTGTTTATTTTAGCAATCATCTTTTCTGCGACGCTTCTCCTGACTTTTTCGCGCGGCGCAATTTACGCCTATCTCGCCACGCTTTTAGTCTTGCTTTGTTTTGCCATCCGGCGCTCGGGGGCTTGGCATTTTGTCTTGGTTGTTCCAGCTATTACCTTTGCGTGCGCGCTCAGTATCCAAGGAGTATTCTCCGCTCTTGGTCCTACCAACGAAACGTTTATTTCCGGAGTTACTAAATCTCTTCACCATCTTTCTCTAGGTCTTATTGATCTGCGTCCTAATATTGTGCCCGAATCAGACGTGACGGCGGTGGAAGCTAATGTCTCGACTGCTGGGGAAGAAGCGATTTTTGAGGGGTATGTTGCCGAATCGACCGATGTTCGCCTCAGTCTCAATCGAGTTGCTTTTGAGACTTGGAGCAGTAGCCCCAGCCACTTACTCTTCGGAGTTGGGCTTGGCGGCGCTGGGACAGCCATGCATCACCAAGCTCCGCAAGTTGTTACTTCTCCTAAAGAAATTGTTCAAAATGAAGCTTTCAGCCTCCTACTCGAGCTTGGCATAATTGGTATTCTACTTTTGCTTCTTGGACTTTTAGTACTTTTCTCTCCTCACTCCCATTTCTGGCGTAGTCCCATCTTGCCCTTGCTCGTGAGTCTCTTATTTGCTTACTGTATTACCTTAAACTTTTTCTCCGGTTTACCTAATGCGCTTCAGATTTATCTCATACCACCTCTGTTGTATCTGCTAGGGAACCACCTCAAACTTTCTCAAAAATAAACCAAAAAAAAGTCCTTGCATTTTATAAGTAGCTGTTATACAATGAGCAGGTATTAGATTGTCGCGGGATAGAGCAGTCTGGTA
>CAZUNS010000072.1:0-3994 GCA_964621655.1 uncultured Candidatus Saccharibacteria bacterium
TCTCGATAATATCGACGAGGTAATTAAGACGATTCGCGAGAGCTATGACGATGCTGATAAACGCTTGATGGAGCGTTTTGGCTTAAGCGAAATTCAGGCGGCGGCGATTCTAGCGATGCAATTACGCCGTCTTCAAGGACTCGAACGTGAAAAAATCGAAGAAGAATTGCGAGCCTTGCTCGAACAGATTAAGATGTATGAAGCGATTTTGGCGGACGAGAAGGAAGTTTTGCGCGTAGTGAAGGAAGAATTGATCGCGATGCGCGACAAATATGGCGATGAGCGCAAGAGCAAGATCTTTAATCATGAAGTAGGTAAATTCTCCGAAGAAGAACTGATTCCGGATGAAGAAAGTGTGATTTTGCTGACGACTGAGAATTACATGAAGCGAGTTTTGCAAGGTGATTTCAAGCGGCAGAACCGGGGTGGTAAGGGCCGCAAAGGTATGACCACCAAGGAAGAAGATGTGATTTCGCAGATTGTGACGGCAAATTCGCATGATTATCTCCTGTTCTTTACGAATCAAGGTCGGATTTTCCGCCTGAAAGCTTACGAAGTTCCACAAGCTTCGATGACGGCTAAGGGCACGCCAGCGGTGAATATGCTCAATATGCACCCTGATGAGAAGGTGACGGCGATTATTAAGCAGGGCGAAAATATTGAAGGTTATCTCTTTATGGCGACCAAGAAGGGTACTATCAAGAAGACGCCGGTAAAGGAGTATCTCAATATTCGGGCGAATGGTTTGATTACGATTAAACTAGACCCAGGTGACGAGCTGAAATGGATTCAGGAAACTACGGGCGATCATGATATTGTGATTTCGACTTCGGCTGGGCAAGCGGCACGCTTTAGTGAAAAAGATGTGCGCAGTATGGGCCGGGGTGCTCGGGGCGTACGTGGTATCCGTCTGCGTCCAAAGGATGAAATCGTTGGCATGGATGTGATCAAGGATAAAAATCAGAAGTTGTTTGTAGTATCGGCGAATGGTTATGGCAAGGCGACGATGGCAGAGAATATCCCAGCACATAGTCGTGGTGGGGTTGGCGTGAAGGCGGCAGCGGTCTCAGAGAAGACTGGCCCAATCGTAGCGGTGAGTACGCTTGATCCGGCTGCTACCGAAGTGATTATGATGTCTACTAAAGGTCAGGCGATTCGGATTGCAGTAAAAGAGATTCCTACGCAAGGTCGTGCTACGCAAGGTGTACGGATTATGCGCTTGAATGATGGCGATACCGTGGCGTCGGTGGGCGTAGTTTTGCCAGACGAAGAAGTGGAAGAGAACTAAAAATAAGTTGAAATAATTATCCTAGAAATTGTGTTCCACCAAATACGTTTTTTCTCGGGACGTGTCGCTCGAGCCCGTCGTTACGGGTCTCGCGCACTGCATGCTCGCTCGTGAGCTCCGCACCCCCTTCGAAAAAAGTATTTGGTAGAACACTTTAGTTCTGATAAATATGCTCATTTCTCATGGAAAATTGAGCACTTTTGGTATAACTTCATGGAAAATTGAGCACAAAAATTGTTCAAAATTGGTCAAAACGGCCCTAGAATGCGTTTAAATTCGGATTTTTAGCGATTTTAAACGTTAATGCTTGTTATTTTGAGAGAAATTTTGTTATACTCGCGAAGTTATTAATAAAAGGCGACTATCTAGCTGCTGGATGTAGTGGCGATAGTTGCAATAAAGCGAGGAAATATGAAAAGAACAACAACCTGTTTATTAGCTTCGGCGCTACTGGTGAGTGGTGTCTTAGCTCTACCGCTAGCTACGGCATCGGCGGCCGGAACAATCGTGGCGGAAACTGTAGGAGATATGGATACTACGGATGTTGCCAGTGTCACAAATGCCATAAACGCCGCAAATAATCCCATAGCAGCTCAGTATGATAGTCAAAGTTTGATACAAATGTATTCGATTAACCTAAGCTCGGATGGCGGTATGGTCGCATTTTTTAATAAAGATGCTAGGTTTGATGATATTAAACTAGACAGTTTTTCTGTGTTGTTTGTGAAGGCTGAAGAATATCCAGTTAGTCATATCGAGAAACATATTGCAGAAGCACTTAATACTGAGAGACCAGATTGGCTGATGAGTGCCGAACCAGCGTTGACGCTTGATCACGCTGACTATAATCAGGAGACGGTAGTACCTCTAACCTACAGCGAAAACCAGACCGAGCAGACGTCATATCGCGTATTTTATTATATTTTTGCGGTTCATCAAAAAGATACGCCCGAAGACCAGCTGACTTGGTATTGGGGTAAGGAAGACTTGCGTGACTGTAGTTTTCGGTACCAAACTCAAGATTATTATGGCGTTTGTGATAGTGATGCATCTCTGCCAATCATTACGTTGTATCGCGAGCAAGACCCTGATCGAGTTCATAACGAAGGGTATCAGGATTGGCAGACTTATTTGTCGGAAAAACATGTAGCAGAATTAGCGACTCTGACTAGTCAAATTGATAAAATCGAGAGCTGGGATGAAAATAATGCCGATGATAAGGCGAAAGTAGAGAAACTGACTCGGGATTTGACGCGGATTGCCTTTGTGGCGGAGGATTCAAAATATCCCGCCTTGGAGAGTGCCGCTGCCCAACACCTTCTGGACGTATTGGCCAGTAAGAAAATCAAAACTGAAGGTACAAGCTCGAATGGGGGTAGCAGTGGAAGCGGTGGAGTGCCAAGCTCGAGACCGGGGAATGGGGGTGCGCAATCGGGGGTTTCTGGCACTCTAGCTACGACAGTGCCAAATACTACTCAAGTGGTACAGGATGCAAATTTGGGGCAAGGTTCAAGTTTGGCGCAAAATTCTGATTTAACTCAAAGTTCTGATTTGACTCAAAGTTCGAGTCAGGCTCAGGGTGTAAATTCAGGATCATCTCTGGCTCAAAGCTCGGTCCAAAGTAGCGATATTGGCTCGGGAGAAGCGTCTATGCAAGATTTAAGCGTAGCGGATGCGACGGATCTTGCGTCTGAGCAGGAAACTAAGGTAGCCCAAGATATAGAAATACCGGTTTTGAGCGATAACGGTGTGGCGAAGCAGCGTAATTGGCTATTTTGGCTGATATTGGCTGGGGGAGTGGCGGCTCTAGGTATGCTAATCTGGGTATTTGCTCGCCGTCGTAACCGGCAGTAGGTGGATGCAGTCAGGGTGGACAACCGAAAATGATTATGCTACAATAAGGTTATGGAAACAAATGGATGGTATGCAATACTTGCAGCGGCGATTGGCTGGTTGATTGCGCAGACTTGGAAGACTATCGCTGGTGTCTTGGCGGGTCGCACGAAACAGATGAATTTGGCAACTTTTATCGGGTATGCAACGCGTTCGGGTGGGATGCCATCTGGTCATTCGGCTTTTATGACGGCGCTGACGGTGTATATTGGTATGGCGTGGGGGTTTGATTCGGGCTTGTTTGCGTTAGCGGTAGCGAATACTATTATAGTGATATATGATGCGACCCATGTGCGTTATGCGGTGGGCGTACAGGGCAAGGCTCTGAATGGACTTCTGGAAAAAGACGGGAAAAAGCCCTTGCCGCTAGTGGAAGGGCATACTTTGCCGCAGGTGACGGTTGGGATCTTGATAGGTGTAATTACAGGGGTAATCACGGCATTATTGGTGTAAGAATAAGAATTTTCGTAAAAAAGACTTAAAAAAGTCGAAAAAAGTGCAAAAAAGTTCTTGACACATCTTTTGCTGTGGTGTAAAATGGGAATATCCTGAGCGAACAAAGGGAGAATCCAGAGAACGCAATGGAGTTATGAAGTTTAACAATTTAGTTGTGCAATTATGGTTTGTAAAGTGTGTCGGAGAAATCTGGCAAATTTGCAAATTTATCATCGTCAGTCTTTTATATTTGAACTTTGGTTTAAATTTTCTAAAGGCGTCTTGGAGATTTTTTAATTGATGAAGAGACATAGCCTTACATAAATGGAGAGTTTGATCCTGGCTCAGGATGAATGCTGGCGGCGTGCCTAATACATG
>CAZUNS010000073.1:0-3960 GCA_964621655.1 uncultured Candidatus Saccharibacteria bacterium
GGGACCTTTCCGGAGTCGAACGACGATGGGTTATAGGGCCGAATAGCCCCAGATCTTCAAGGAAACTTGAAGTGTAGGTGATGCCCACCCTTACCTACTTATCTGGGGCTTTTTGGTGTTATTAACGCAGCACAGCACATTAGAAAGGTGGTGAAAATATGAAAGAAGTTTTTGCAAATGCTCTGAAGATCATCGATGCACAAATAGCGCCGAAACTCGGACTTACTCCAGTCGATTCTAGAGACACGGATGGTTTTTTGGAAAATCGCTACTTCGTCGAGAGCCATTTTTTGGTTCAATATTTTGACAGCGATGTCATTATTCTACGAATCGACAACGCAGAGCCTTGCACCCTGGCGGAATTTGCCTATGGAGTAGAGTTACCCGACCAGGGAATCATGTTCCAAATCAATGCCGAAAATGTCATTGACGGCTTGACAGGCAATTTTCTGCAGTTTATTTACTTTGGCAACGATGATTTGGAGCTTAAGATGGGGCATGGTCTGATAATTCTCGATTCCGATTCAAACGTAGTATATCTGCGCACAGAAATGGACGATCCCATCACAGAATGGAAAATCAACGAACTCGCAAATGACCTCTGTGACAAAAACGGAAAATTCGTCTTTGAGGACGAGCCCGTTCAACTGTAGCCATCTAATCAGCACTGGCGTATCTCCATTTTGGAGATACGCCTTGAGGACCAGATTTATCTGGTCCTCAATTATATTATAAGACTAGACAAAAACTCAAAAAGTCCATAAAAAATATTGACAAAAAATACTATCTGTGCTACAATGAAATCATGAAGCGCTAGATTTCCGTGTGCTTCATAAAACTTCAGAGGGGAGGTGGTTTGGATGAAGGTCTATTTGTTCCTACATTCGCATCCATCTTGAGGTTAAGCGCCCCGAGCCGAAAATTAAACGAGCTCGAACATGAGAAGTAAAAGGCGCAAACATAAATATTTTTACTTCAAACAATAACCAACGGGACCCCGCCGTTTAGGGGACAGCGTAGTATCTTTTAGATGAAAGGAGGTGAGTCGGATGGCGAAACGATATTTGTTTTATCATTCACATCCAGGCTCTAAGAAAGCGCCTACAATGGCCATGAAAAGCTGAAAAGCGAGAGGAAGGGCGCAACGACACAAAATAAGACCTCTCCCAACAAGGTTGGTGGCCAGCACATTAAAAAAGAGGGGAGCGGCGTCTAAGCCGTCAAGCTTGAACAGGGTGATGATAATGCGACATCAATTTATCAAAAAATCACACCTAGGTTCACTTATATCATAAGTCTCGGCCGGATGTAAAAACATCCGGCCCTTTTCATTCTTTAGACCCTTGACACTCATGCTATACTAAATAATATATGTCAAAAAACCTAGTCATCGTGGAGTCCCCCGCCAAAGCTCATACCATCGAGAAGTATCTCGGCAAGGATTTTCACGTCTTGGCGTCAGTCGGACATATTCGCAAGGATACCAAAGTTGACAAGACAACTTTTGACGTTACTTACGAAATTGATCCTGGTCACAACAAAATCATTTCTGAACTCAAAAAAGCCGCCAAGGAAGCCGACACAATTTGGCTCGCAACTGATGAAGACCGCGAAGGCGAGGCGATTTCTTGGCATCTTATGGAGGTTTTAAAACTCCCAAAAAACACCAATCGCATCACTTTTCACGAAATCACTAAACCCGCCCTCGAAGCAGCCATCCAGCACCCACGCCACGTTGACATGGACATGGTACATTCCCAGCAAGCGCGACAGACTCTGGATATGCTCGTAGGATATGACCTTTCGGGCGTTGTCCGTCGCAAAGTTCCTGGCGCAATTTCCGCCGGGCGCGTTCAGTCACCTGCTCTCCGCCTCATCGTAGAAAGAGAACGAGAAATCGAAAAATTTGCCAGTTCTGCTAAATTCAAAATTACTGGAGAGTTCTTGACCAACGGTAAGGGCGAACTCTCCGCAACTCTCGACCACAACTTTGACACCGAAAAAACCGCCACCAATTATCTCGAAAAAATCGCTCACGCCGATTGGGAAGTCTCCGATATTACAACTAGCCCTGGCGTCCGTCGCCCAGCACCGCCCTTCACAACAGCAAGTATGCAAATTGAGGCCAACTCACGCCTCGGCATGTCCACCAAGGCTACGATGAGTGCTGCCCAGGCTCTTTACCAAGCCGGTCTTATTACTTATCACCGCACTGATAGCCTCAATCTTTCAAAACAAGCTATCGCCATGACGGCAAATTACGTCGAGAATAACTTTGGCAAAGAATATCTCAAAGTTCGCAATTTCAAAACCAAATCCGCTGGTGCCCAAGAAGCTCACGAAGCCATCCGCCCGACTCATATCGAACAAGAAGTTGCCGGCAAAACTGAATACGAGAAAAAACTTTATAAGTTAATTCGTAATCGCACCCTTGCTACCCAAATGGCGGAAGCCAAAACTGAAAAAACTGTTGTAAAAATTACAACAGTTACTGAAAAGAAATATACTTTTGAAGCCAAAGGCGAAGTGATTGTCTTTGATGGTTTTCTGAAAGTCACTGGACGCGCCAAAGAAGACGAACTGCCAGCGCTAAATAGTAGTGACTCACTCAAGGCCGCAAAAATCATCGCTCGACAGAATTTTGCCAAACCACCTGCTCGCTACACAGAGGGTTCACTGGTGAAAAAACTCGAGGAACTCGGTATCGGCCGCCCATCAACTTACGCCACAATTATGTCTGCAATTCAGACTCGTGGTTATGTCGTGAAAGGCGAGTCTGAAGGTGAACCGCGCGAAGTAGTCCAGCTCAAGCTCGAAAAAAACAAAGTGCAGCGTGAACTTGTCACAGAAAAAACTGGTTCAACCAAAGGTAAATTATTACCGACGCCAATCGGTGAGCTACTAGCTGGCTTTTTGACTGACAATTTCAATAATATCGTTGATTACCAATTTACCGCCAACATCGAAGAAGATCTTGATAAAATTGCCGAAGCTAAGCTTGAACGCGTACAAATGCTCCGTGATTTTTATGGTCCATTCTCGAAAGAGGTCATTAAATCCGATGAAGCTGCACGTTATAATAATGCACGTGAACTTGGGAAAGATCCCAAAACTGGCCTGCCAATCTATGCCAAAATTGGCAAAAATGGTGGCTTCATCCAATTAGGTGATAACGAAAAAACTACCGGCGAGAAGCCTCGCTTTGCCCCCCTACCAAAGGGAATGACAGACAAAACCGTCACCCTTGAAGCTGCTTTAAAACAGCTTGATCTTCCTGCTTTACCACGTTCACTCGGACAACTTAAAGATGGCACCGAAATCATCGCTGCCAGTGGACCATTCGGACCATACCTCAAAGCTGGCAAATACAACATTCCTATCAAAGATTATGACCCCTATACAATCGATCTCAAGACTGCCGAAAAGCTCTATCAAGCCAAAGTTGATTCGATCATTGCGGATTGGGGCGATATTATGATTATCGTTGGAGCTTATGGACCTTACGTTAAGGGTCCTGGACGCTTCAATAACGTCAAAATTCCAAAAGACCAAGACCCAAAGAAAATCACGCTTGAAAAGGCTCAAGAAATGTTGGAAAATAAGCAAAAAGGCGGGCGTTTTGGTCGCAAAACGCGCACAAAAACTACAAAACGAAAAAGCGCAAAGACCCGAAAGACCTCTACTAAAAAATAGTTTGGTTGCATTTTGAATAATATATTACGCCAATTTTTCCCAGAAATCATCAGAAAGTGATATAATAAGTATAGAAAAATAATACAAAATTACTTTCCGCTGTTGACTACGGCAGAAAACTATGTTATCATAGAGATAATCAAAATATTAACTATTATATAGGATGAAGAGAACGAAGGGGAAACTGATGGATCATTCCAGCACTATCGAAAACGCCATTAAGGGTAGTTTAAACATTATTGAACAAGACCGCGAACGGGAGATTAT
>CAZUNS010000074.1:0-2383 GCA_964621655.1 uncultured Candidatus Saccharibacteria bacterium
TCTCGACACCGGGCTTAAAAGGCCCGTGCTCTAACCAACTGAGCTACCAGCCCATGGTGATCTCTGCGGGAGTCGAACCCGCGTTGACGGGATGAAAACCCGTTGTACTAACCGTTATACTAAGAGACCAGATGGTATCTAGATGTATTATACCAAAACTTTTGCGACAAATCAAGGAATTTTGGCTGATTTTAACTAATAAATAATTAATTAGATGCCAGTTTTTTCGCAAGCGGTATTAAAAGTAGTCACAACGTCACGGGGGCCGTAGGGTGCGACTGGATAATAAGTAACCAGAGTTTTATTGGTGTTGCATTGGTAGTAAGCGTTTGAGAAGGCGCTGGCGGATTTGGCGTATTGGCCATCATTATATAGTAGAAGTTGGCGTAAACGTACTGCTGGCAAACCTGATTCGGTATAATCTTTTAGAACTGTTTCTGGCTGATGTAGATATTTACCTAGAGAAGCGGGATAAAGGTATTCAACGTAGTAATCGCGCGCGAGCCGTTCGAGTTCGTTTTGGCTGCGCTTGACCGGATCGTTGATATTGCAAAAAACAAAAGTGAATAAGACAGCAAATACCGAAACGCCAATCTGCGAGAATAAGGCGATTTCGCGCCAAGTAAAAGGCTGGAGCTTAGCGGATTTTTTGCGAGCAACATTTGTGGTACTTTGGGACTTAGTAGTGCGGGAAACCTTCTGTGCAACTTTGGTGGTAGACTTGACGATTTTGCGAGCAGTTTGTGCGGAGCCGGCAGTTACTTTTTTAAGAGTTTTGGTAACTTTACTTTGTGGCTTTTGCGCTTTGCGCTTGTTGGCAGCATAAATAGCCGGCTTGTAATCTTTCCGGAAATACTTAGTTTTAGCACGGCTTTTCTGCTTCATAATTTCATTATAACACTAATGTTAAAATTAGCTAGCGTAAACTTGGACGAAATCTATACTTACCGCAAGAGTTATGCTAAAATAAAGCAATGAGTAAAATATTTAAGCGAACAAAAATCTTGGCTACAATCGGCCCAGCAGTGTCGAGTGAGCAACAAATTCGGGAGCTAATTATGGCGGGCGTTAATGGCTGTCGCTTAAATTTCTCCCATGGTGATAATGAAACCCGTGACAAACAAATTGCGTGGGTGCGCCAGGCGGCTGCCGAAAAGGGCCGCTCGGTGGCGATGGTGCAGGATTTGCAAGGGCCAAAAATTCGTCTTGGCTTAGTCAAAGACAATCATTATGATATTAAAGAAGGCGACGAAATTATTTTGGATTCTAGCATTAAAGAGCAGAAGAAAAAGGGAATTTTGCCTTTGCAGTATAATCTTGCCGATAAGGTAAAGATTGGTGAACCAATTTTTATGTTTGATGGTAAGGTGCATACTCATGTTGTCGAAATTGTTTCTGACACCGCGATTAAGGTTGTGGCCGAGAATGATGGCTTCGTGATGAATAATAAGGGCTTGAATTTGCCGGATACCGATTTTGGCGGTGATATCCTGACGCCAAAAGATTTGGCGGATGTTGAATGGGGCGCGACGCGGGATTTTGACTATGTTGCGCTTTCGTTTATTCAGTGCGCAGATGATATTCATAAGCTACGCCAGATTTTACGCGATCACGATTCTAGCGCAAAAATTATTGCTAAAATTGAGACCAAAAAAGCTGTTGAAAGCGATAAAAATCTCGAAGAAATCGTGAAAGCTTCGGATGCGGTGATGGTGGCGCGTGGTGATATGGCAGTTGAAGCTGGCGCTGAAATCGTACCGATTGTACAGCGCAAGTTGGTGGCGTTTTGCCGCGAACATGCGAAGATCTGCATTGTAGCTACTCAAACTATGGGGTCGATGGTGGACAATCCTGAGCCAACTCGAGCCGAAGTGAGCGATGTAGCGAATGCGGTGATCCAGGGCGCAGACGTAGTAATGCTGTCTGATGAGACGGCGAATGGCAAATATCCACTCGAGACGGTAAAAGCATTAAAAAAGGTCATTCTCTACACTCAAAACAATTCCGTGATTCAGCCAATTCCATCTAACCCACAAAGCGATAATCCGAATTATGATGCAATTTCGGCGGCTGCGGCGCGTTTGGCGGAACAAATTAAGGCGGATGCGATTATTTGTCAGACCGCGAGCGGAGCTACTGCTTTGGCGATTGCGGCACAACGTCCCAATCTGCCGACGATTACTGTTACGGGCGATATTCGGGTGGCGAACCAACTGGCTTTGGCTTATGCCAACTCGGCTTTTGTGCGCCCATATTCGGTTAACTTTGGTCTAGACTTGGCCAAAGAGTTGAAAGCTTCGGGTTATATTCAATCAGCGCATAATCGGAAAGATATTGTCGTAGTAATTGTATCGGGCAACCGTGATTTTTGTGGTACTGATAC
>CAZUNS010000074.1:2483-3910 GCA_964621655.1 uncultured Candidatus Saccharibacteria bacterium
AGGGAGAGATTATGTTTGATAAAAAAACCGTCAAAGATGTTGATGTAAAAGATCAGATTGTCTTGATGCGCACTGATTATAATGTGCCGCTAGGCGAAGACGATAATGGTGATCCGAAGGTAATGAGCGATTTTCGGATTAAGGAAAATTTGCCAACCTTGCGGTATTTGTTGGAAAATGGCGCTAAGAAGATAATTATCATTTCGCATTTGGGGCGGCCGGAAGGTCGCGATGAGAAAAAATCTCTGCGCGTGGTAGCGGAACGTTTAGGCCAGCTTTTGCCGGATACGAAGGTGGCTTTTGTACCAGAGTGTCGTGGTGATGTGGTTGAACAAGCGGTAGAAGATATGCCAGATGGTAGTGTTTTGGTGTTGGAAAATTTACGCTTCGACCCAGGCGAAAAGAAAAATGACGAAGAATTGGCCGAAGATATTGTGCGTAGCACGGGCGCGACTTTGTTTGTGCAAGACGGTTTTGCGGCGACGCATCGCGCACATGCTTCAACGGTAGCGATTGCAAAGTTGTTGCCGGCGGTGGCGGGGCTATTAATGGAGAAAGAAGTCACTCTGCTAAAACAAGCTCTTGATCAGCCCGAGCATCCGTTGATTGCGATTATTGGTGGGGCAAAAGTAGAAGATAAACAGCCTTTAATTGACAAGTTTTTGCCGGTGGCGGACCGAATTATTATTGGTGGCAAAATTGCGGCTGATGGCTATACTAGTGATGCCGAACAGATTTATGTAGCAGAAGATTTTGATGAAAATAGTGCTGGCGAAAAGCTAGACGTTGGTCCGATTTCGACTTGCAAGATTTCTGATATGGTGAGTGGTGCGAAGACTGTGCTTTGGAATGGCGTGCTGGGTAAGGTGGAAGATCCGGCTTATGCTACGTCGTCGGTTATCTTGGCTAAAGTTTTGGGTGAGAATAACGAGATTACTTCGATTATTTGTGGTGGTGATACGTCGGGCTTTGTGGAGAATATCCAGACTAATAACCCTGATTTGAATTATTCTTTGATTTCTACTGGTGGTGGGGCGGCGCTTAGCCTTTTGTCGGGCGAGCCGATGCCAGGGTTAGAAGTATTGGCGAATAAATAGGGAAGCAAAGTTCATCGGAAAAGTGTTGTAAATTTTACAACACTTTTTGGTGTCGGGGATTTTGGGTTGGTTTTTGCTGGTGCAAAGGGTTTGTGAGGTATTGTCTGTGGAAAACTTAAAAATATTTAGAATTTTGCAGAAAACTTGTTGACTTTGGAAAAAGCTCATGTATAATAAGGAATGTAAAAGGTCACAAATAAAAATATTAAAATAAAAGACAAACATAGAAAGGAAAATGTTATGTCAAACATTACAAAAGCTATTGCAGCTCTCGGTGTAGTTGCTGGCCTTGGTGTTGCAGCTTTGCCACTTAGCTCGTATGCTGCACAG
>CAZUNS010000075.1:0-3880 GCA_964621655.1 uncultured Candidatus Saccharibacteria bacterium
TTGACCAAAGTTTAGTCTTTCGCAAACAAAAAGAGCTCCTGTGCGCCAAACGCCGACAAGTTAGCCAAGTGATTCGGATTTTGGAACGCCTCGAAAACGGCGCTTCACTTGACGACTGTGCGGCCGATATCAAATCTATTGCCAAGGAGTCAAAGACCATGAAAAAGTCTATCAAAATTACACTATTTGTTTTTCCAATTGTTTTGCTTGCGGGAATAATTGGAGTCTATCAAGTTCTTCAGCATCAAGACAATCCTAATCCAGCCACACCACCAAGTGTCGTCGCAGATGTCATTAATCTCAACCCAATTACTACGGATGGTGCCAACAAATGTTACGCGCTCGATGTGGTTGTCGTTGAGGAAGCGGATTTACCCGCACAGTCTCCCACTCTAGAACAAATTGCTTTTCCTGAAGATTTACGCAACAATGTTGCGCTCGAAGCCTTCTATCCCTACAAACATGAAGCAGGTGACCAAATAAGAAGCTATAGCATCAGAACTTTTAATGAAACACGCCATGTTTATATTGGTTTCTCGCCCAACCGCACGCCAATTCGTGAAATGTATGCACCCGAAGGTGAACCGTCGATTATTGGTGGTCAAGAGATGATGATTGGCCGCCACACCGGGCAGATTTATCTTGAGGAAAGTGGTACGTTGGAATCAATCGAAAATTACTATATTGATTTTACATTGGATGGCATGAATTATAGTGTCGAAACCCACGGCCTCAGCGAAGCCGAAGTTATCACCTTGCTCAAATCATTATTATAATTTCTGCGAGTTCTACATATGAAAGAACATTTTTTACAGTCCCACTTGTGGGAAGATTATGAGTACCTTGAAAACCAAACCACTTTTCGACTTAAAGGTAACGGATTTTCGGCTATGGCTGTGCTGGAACGAACTTTGCTCGGCAACTATCTTTTCTGCCCGTATGGCCCTACCGTATCAGCCAAAAATCCGACTGAACTCCGGCGAAATTTCCGAAAAGCACTCAGTGCTCTGACCAATTTGGCCAAAGAACAAAACGCCTTCTTCGTTCGCCTTGAGCCACCATTCGCTGACATCAAAAGTAGAGAATTAAAGAAAGAATTTCACCTCAAAAAATCTCATGATATAGACCCAGCGCATACTTGGGTGCTTGATTTGACGCAATCCGAAACTAAAATTTTCGCCGACATGGAAAAAGAAAAAGGTCGCCTGTGGCGCAATTGTTACAAAAAGGGGATTACGATTCGACAAACCAAAAACCCAGCCGAAATTGATATTTTGACACGCCTGCTCAAACAAGTTGGCAATCAAAATCATTTCATCCCGCAAAAGCAAACTCATTTACAAAATCAAATGTGCGCTGGCTTCGCTACATTATATATTGCGGAACTAAATGGTTCGCCGATTGCTGCTGCCTTAGTTTATGATTATAATGGCGTTCGTTATTATGCTCATGCCGCGGCGGATTATGAACATCGTAAGCTCGCTGCTGGTTCAATTTTGCTCGTGCAGATGATTGTCGACGCTAAACGCGCTGGAATGCAAAGTTTTGACTTTTGGGGAATTACTACTTCCGATAATCCTAATCATCCATGGTACGGTTTTACGCAATTTAAAAAGTCATTTGGCGGCCAACAAGTAGATTATGCTGGCACCTGGGATTTGCCTACCCAGTCGTTACGTTATTTTCTCTATACTATCGTTCGCAAGCTCAATCGTCTGCGTCGTCGGCTAGGACTTCGCCAAAATTTGTAATTCCGGTCTCATCCAAAGCTTGCCGAATTTCCCGAATATACTTCACGTCATGTGCTGAATGATAATATAGCTGTTCCAAAATTCGTAGTTCATTTTCTGGTTCTTCATCAAACTTGCGTCGGTATTTGTCCTGATAATTTTCAACAATAAATGGAAAATATCGTGCACCACGTCCAATCAACTGCGCTTCGGAAATCGTAGTTTTGCCCGGAATATAAATACCGTTTTTTACTTTGCCGTCACGTGTTTCGTACAATCGCACAATATCAAACAGGTTCAATACATCCCAACCTTCCTTCAACATATCCACGGCAAAAATCGCGCGGTAATTATTTTCCGGATTTTCCAATGTGTTCACTGCATGTTGCGTCTGCTTGGAAATTTGTTGGCCACCGTCCATGCGCAGCAAGTTCTCCGGGCAAAAATCCCGTTGCAGCTCGCGACACAGTTGCTCTAGACTTATATTATTGTTATCAAAGAAGTCAAAAGTCTTTTGCAAAACTCCGGTTGCTTTTGTGCGTAGCTGCGCTAATTTTTCTGGTGTCAAATGTAAAACTAGTAATTCAAAATCCGCCAAGTTGGATTTATTTTCGTACACCGTGCGACTTTTAAACATTACCACCGGCTTTAGTAGAATGTTATATTTTTGCGCCACATATTTGCGGTATTGGCTCAGAATCAACGCCTGCAATTCACGCTCCGCCAAATCAGCATCAGCCGTATATAATAACACTTCTTTGCTAAATCTGTCTCTTCGAAACTTGCGCAAATCATATTGAAATAGTGTGCGCTCGCAGTATTTTTCTCGAATCGCATCATCTTCAAAATCCATCGTCGCTGTGAATTCTAACAACATCGTTTTTGGATTTTGCCTTTGAACCTCCCCCACCGTGGATTCCCAATTTCCAAATGCCGTCGGGCGGTAAAGATTATTTTTGGCGTTATTGTGATGCGCCTCGTCACCAATCAACACTATATTATATTGTGCCAGCTCAGCGTGAGAAATCCGATTTTCGTGCGGGCAGTTCAAATCTTTGTGCAAACGTTGCGTAGTGGTAAAAAGTATATTTATCGCATTCGGGTCGCTTTCATAAAAACTCCGGATTTCGCGCATGCGCACAAACTTGTTCGCATTTTTAATGCTTGGAGCAAAAAGATATTTGGGCGAGTTGATATGCACAAAATTATCGCGCGTCTTTTCCAGAATGTTAGCCGAATTCACAAAAAAGAGAAAATTATGCCAACCGCGCCGATATAAATCTAACATTAGCGCCGCCATAATATAAGTTTTACCTGAGCCAGTCGCCATATTAAATAATAGCTGCACCGGTTCGTTATGTTTGTCTTCAATATATTTCAGCCACCGCGTCAGCGCCTCAACTTGATACTCGCGCGGCGCATGGCGCAAATTATTTATAACGTCACTCGGCAGCATAGAAAATCGCATTCAACTTTTTATCTATATCGGAAACTTCCGCATTGTCAATTTCGGAATAATTTATATAGAGTGATTTTTCGTCTGCCGGATTACTTTGTGCGCCGCATTCCAGCGTGCACGAAATAAAATTCGCTTCACCCACCAAACGTTGCAACATAATTCTATGCGCGCCATTCAATTGCTCCACGGCAATAAACTGCCGACCAAGTTGCGCCGCTACGTATGGTGTGGTACCACTGCCCGCAAAGAAATCTAACACAATGTCGCCCGGGTTTGACGCCATCTTGATGATACGCTCCAGCAACTTAATTGGCTTTTCGGTCATGTAGCCAGTGCGCTTTTTACCGTCAATCGGCACGCGCGCGGCCACAGCAATATCGCTCCACCAATCATCCGGCACGCGACCCTTTTCGCGCATTCGCGCTACGTCTTCGTCAGTCCAGCCGTCGCCCGCATTCAAACTTTTGCGCATCGACTGGTAGGTGCTAGTATACGGCACCCGCACGGCATCTTTGTTGAAAGTGAAGTTATCTGGGTCTTTGGCGTACCACAAAATCGTATCGTGCTTGCGGTTCAGCTGCTGCATCTGCGGGCTACCCGGGCCGGTATAGCACCAAATAATTTCGTTGATAAAATTTTCGCGACCAAAAATCTCGTCACACAAAACTTTGAGATAATGCACTTCGTGCCA
>CAZUNS010000076.1:0-3835 GCA_964621655.1 uncultured Candidatus Saccharibacteria bacterium
CGAATGCGCGGATTATGATTCATCAGCCGTCTTCGGGTACGGAAGGTAAGATTACAGATCAAGAAATTGCCTTGAAGGAAGGGATTTATCTGAAGAAGAGATTGGCGGAGATTTTTGCAGCGAATACAGGTAAAGATCTGAAACAAGTTGAGAAAGACATGGACCGTGATAACTGGATGAGCGCCGAAGAAGCGAAGGCTTATGGTATCGTGGACGAGGTGATTGAAGGATAAAAAATGACAGAAATTCTGGACGAGATGATTGGAGAATAAGATGGCAAAGATTTTGTGGACGGATGGCAGTGCTAGCCCTAATCCTGGTCCGGGCGGGTATGCGGTAATTGAGAATGGCAAACCAGTAGTATTGGGGCGTGCGAGCGATTCGACGAATATTCGGATGGAAGGGTCGGCGATGATTGCAGCGATTAGGTATGCTGGCGAAGAAGGTTGCGAAATTCATAGCGATTCGGAATTTTGGATTAATGTTTTGACAAAATGGGCGTCGGGCTGGAAGGCTAAAGGTTGGAGAAAGACCAAGGGGGAAATTAAGAATTTAGATCTAGTCCAAGAGCTGTATGATCTCTATCAGACGTATCCGGTGACGCTAGTTTGGGAGCGTGGACATGTTGGCACGAACTATAATGAACTTGCCGATGCTTGGGCAAATAAAGCTAGAGATGGCGCGACGGTTGAGTAGGTTTTGAGCGTTATTTAGCTTGAAAAAGTCGTTTATGATGGGCGATTAGCAGGCTTAGGTGAGTTATTGAGTCTGGGCAAGCTAGATGATAAATGGTGCTGCCGTTGATTAAAGACGGCTAATGTTAAGTTGGTATTGCATTTTTTGGTATTTTCTGCTAAAATATAAGTAGAGGTAAGTAATTTTTAATAATTATTAACTATATTTTGGGAGAAAAATCGTGGGTAAAACGCCAATTTTAAGTGCGTTAGCTTTGGCTATCGCTACATCGGCTATTGTGGGTAGTATGGCCTACGCCGAGGAAAATCTGAGCGCTGCGGTAAAAAGTAGTGCCGAAACTACGACATCAAGCGTTACGGTAGACGCAAGTGCTAGTAATATTAAGAGTTTGCAAGAAAAAGTTAGCCAAGCAAGCGAAAACACAAAAGACAATCAGACTTATCCGGGTTTGAGCAAATATTTGAGTGAGTTAGCGAGCTTTAATGCTACGGATGGCAATCAGGAATATGCTAATGCATTGAATGATGCAATTTTGGCGGCTAATCTATTGAGCGGGCGCGACGTAACCGTAGCGAGCACTAGTAACGAGAATACTAAGAATGCTCGGAGTGTTGATGTGAATAATGATGTTGCTGTGCAGACTAGCGATAATGTTGTTGCAAATATGCGTACCGTGGCTGAGCCAGCTCTTGTAGTAGAGACGAAAACTACTCAAGTTGCGGCGCAGAATAATAATATCCAGACCGCCGTGGCTCAGGTTGCAGAAGCGCAGCCAACAGCGACTTTGGCTACTGCGATTAAGATAACTGTAGCTAGTCCCGAGCAAGTTGTAGCACAATCGAATGATGTGGCGGTGAAGAACTTTGATGACCAGGGTACGACTGTAGATGATGAACTAACGAACAAAGATGAGTCTAACGCCGCGCCAGAAGTTACTCCCGAACTTCCAAAAACTGGTGAAATCGAATCAAATCTTGGCATATTGATTGCGGCTGGTGCTGCTGTAGCATTGATTGTGCTTGGCTCTACGGCGGCTATTCTAAAAGGAAAAAATAAACGACTAGAAAAATAGTCGGTTATTGCTTTAATTCTAAAGAATAATAGTTTATCCCGCTAAATATTTTAGCGGGATATTCCTATTTGTATTTAGTGTGTTAGCTTTCCGAGTACGTCGGCCATGTCGTTTGGTAAGAGAATTACGGTCTTTTGCGATGGATCGGTGCTGATTTTTTCTAGTGTCTGCAAAGTACGGATGTTGAGACCGCCTGGAGTGCGAGCAAGCAAGCTAGCAGCTTCGGCTACGGCGGCAGCAGATGCTTTTTCGCCTTCGGCGGAAATGATGGCGGCACGGCGCTCACGTTCGGCTTCGGCTTGTTTGGCCATGGCACGCTTCATGTCGGATGGCAGCTCGATGTTTTGTAATTTTACATTCTCGATATCGATGCCCCATTTGTCGGTTTGAGCATCAACGATTTCGCGGATTTTAGCTGAGATTTCATCGCGCTTGGAGAGAATCTCGTCGAGATCGAAATTACCAGTGACATCGCGCAAAGCAGTCTGGGCAAAAGTGCTGGTAGCATAGGCATAATTAGTAGTCTCGAGTACGGCTTTTGGTGCATCAATTACGCGGAAATAAACAATTGCGTCGACGTTGACGGTAACGTTGTCGCGAGTAATGACTTCTTGCTTGGGAATGTCCATAGGCGTGGTGCGCACATCTACTTTGCTCATGTGGTCGATGTAGGGAATGATGATACGGAAGCCGGGGTTCAAAGTGCGTGAGTATTTACCCAGGCGCAAGACAATTCCGCGCTCATATTGGTTGATAATGCGTACGCCAGGTACGATGATAAGCAGGATTACTGCCAAAATAATGATTAGGAAAATCATGTTAACTCCTTTTAACTCTTGTTGCTCCTATTATAACATAGGGATGGAGAGATAGTTGGTTAACTGGAGTAGGCGACGCAACGAACGGACTGACCGACATATCGAGTATAGTTGGTTGCTGGATACAATTTGCTGTCTGTACTATAGTAAAGACTGTAAGCGCCAGAAGAAGATGACGACGTGCGAGACCAGTATGCAGCTTCATAGCCTAAATTATCGTTGCCGCTGTTATCGACTTTCCCGGCGCGGTACCAGTTGGTTCCACCTAAAGTAAAGTAAGCTGGTGAACCTCCGAAGACTTTATTGCTTGGCCAGGAAGTAGGACCGGTGCCAGTATCTCCCGTCTCTTGGTTCCTTAAGTAGGCAAAGTCGTTGCTAGTCATAGTAGTAAAATCAACTACATAACGGTTTGGCGTAGTAGCTACATTTGTACCACCTTTTGGTAGATGCCAGCCTCTTGGGCAAATACTGCCTGTCGCGTCTGCGTTGTCTGATTTGGCGTTATAGCAAGTTCCGGCAGTAGCGGCACACCAAGAGTAGTAACTGCCGTATATTGTTGAGCCTGTACTCCATTGCTGTGCGGTGTCAGCGTTACCGAATTTGCTACTTTTCCTTTCAGCAGTATTAGCATCGTAAGGAGAAGCTATATCGGAATCGGCAGGTGTGAGATTGACGTCACTAAGATCTAAGGCTAAGTTTTGCGTCATCCAGCAGTTACCATCGTTCAGCTTTTGAATGGTGTAGGATTTTCTATAAGGTTCCGTACCGCGGTCATCAATAAGAGTTTTAGATGTGCCAGTAGGAGCTGATTTGCAAATGTCAGCAGTCATCTCCTGCATTTTAGTGATAGTATCCCAAGTTCCACTTCCTTTCCAGACAGCATAAAGTGTCTTGTTCGGTTTAGTTGCAGTTAACGATATTTTGCTACTTCCCGCTGTATAAGTTGCAGATGTGGCAGTGCTCGTTTCCGCCCAGCCGAGAAAAGTGTAGCCAGTTTTAGTCAAATTACCGCTGTTGGCTGAAGCGATAAACTCATAAGTTGGGCTAGCGGAGATGGTGGTCTGGGTTGCTGGAGCATTACCGCCAGTATTACCGTTGCCATTATAGACAACATTATACTGTATGAGTGTATTTGGTGTAACGGTTAGGTTTAACTTCACATTTGCCCTATAATGTCCCGACACGGCATTATCTCCAAACTTTACTGCAAATACTAGTTTATTAGTAAAGTTAGCGGAAGTAGCAGAAC
>CAZUNS010000077.1:0-1397 GCA_964621655.1 uncultured Candidatus Saccharibacteria bacterium
CTGCGCGAGTCTTGGCGCGGTCTTCTCCAGCTTGGGCTGAATTGTCTGACTGTGAGCGACAGCCGATTCTGGGGCGCTCTGATGGCAGGTTCATTCTTCCTGGGCGCCGCAGTCGTATATTACGGCATATGCTTCGTCGCATATCTCATGGGCAAGATGATCCGTGAACGGTGCGCTCGCATCGAAGCCACTCGTCAGCGTAAACACTGCCAATCCGTCGGAGGCCGGGGTGTTTACTGCCCGTTCGCGGACTCGGATGAGATATCTTGCAGTGTTATGTCTCCGGTCATGGTCCGCAAGCAAGCTTCGACCACGCAGCCCGGTTCTGAAAGATTCGTCATAACGTCCTTTTTGCCGCCGGCAAACGTTTCTTCCAGAAGATGAACCACCAGGGCGTTTTCGCCCGAACCACGTAACTTAGTTGGATAGCCCGCCAGGATTGGCGGGCTTCTCCTATGTGATAATAAAATTGCTATTAAGGTAGTATCCAACATTTTTCGCTCTAAGACATCATTTCCAGGCTGGGGCGGCTAGCTTTCAGAGCTAATCCGTATTATAATGAGAATAATGAGTGCGAGTTACTACTTTTATGATCTGGAGACGTCGGGGCTAAACGCACGCACGGACCGGATTATGCAGTTTGCGGGCCAGCGGACCGATCAAAATTTTCAGCCCCTGGGCGAGCCGCAGAACATCTTAATCAAATTAGCCGACGATACTTTGCCTAGCCCGGCAGCAATTATGGTGACGGGGATTACGCCGCAGGCTACTTTGCAAGACGGCCTGTCTGAGCAGGAATTTTGCCAATATTTTATGACAGAAATCGCCACGCCGCAGACGACGATTATGGGGTACAATTCGGTGCGGTTTGACGATGAATTTATGCGCCATCTCTTGTGGCGAAATTTTTATGACCCCTATGAATGGCAATGGCAAGATGGGCGGAGCCGCTGGGATCTGCTTGATGTAGTGCGGCTCACGCGGGCGCTCCGGCCAGAAGGGATCAAATGGCCAGTCACCGCCGATGGACATTCTACGAATCGCTTGGAGCTGATCACGAAGCTAAATGGTATCGAGCATACCCACGCGCATGATGCCTTGGCGGATGTGGTGGCTTTGATTGAAGTGACTAAGCTAATTCGCCAGCACCAGCCGCAGATGTTTGAGTTCCTGTATAAGCTCCGAAATAAGCGCGAAGTAGCGGCGCTAGTCAACCCCGCCCAGCCGCAACCTTTTGTCTATGCTTCGGGGCGGTATTCGAGCGAGTTCGAGAAGACCACTGTAGCCTACCCAGTGGCGCCTGCCGAGAATGGAGCCGTGTGGGTGTATGATTTGCGGTATAATCTCGACGATTTGCTCGCCAAGGAAGCCGCCGCGCGCCAGACAGGGAAAGATAG
>CAZUNS010000077.1:1497-3826 GCA_964621655.1 uncultured Candidatus Saccharibacteria bacterium
GCACCCAGAAACCCTGGCGCGAGCGTGAGCTCTGGGAGAAGGGCTATTTCCCAGTTCTGAAAAAGTTGCAATATAATCGCTGCCCAGCCGTGGCGCCGCTTGGAGTGCTCGAGAAGGAGAATGGCTGGAAGAAGCTGAAACTCGATAAGTCTACAGTGGAGCGGAATTTGCAATCTCTACTCAAGCACCCCGAATTTATCGCGCGCCTTACTAGTAAGGAACGGCCGGAGTTCCCGCCGTCGGTAGATGTGGAGTCGGCCTTGTACGACGGATTTTTGGATGATCAAGATCGTGTACTCTGTGCGGCGGTACGCAATAACGGCGTTACTGAGCTCACGAATTTTTGCCCAAATTTCACCGACGAACGCTTGCCAGATTTGCTTTTACACTACAAAGCGCGCAACTACCCCGAGAGTCTCAGCCCGGACGAGACGGAAAAATGGGAAAAATACCGAGCTAAGCGGCTAGAGCGCCAGGCTAAGGGATTTGTAGCGGAGCTGCAGAGAATTAATGCGCAGCTAGCAAAAGGCCAGCCGATGAGCAAGTCGCCAGACGAGTGTAGCTATTTAGCCGAAGAACTGATGCTCTGGTACCAGGCAATCATGCCCGCAGCGGAATAATGGCCAATATTCAAGTGTTAAACAGCATGCCGGCGACGGAACAGCTGGCTCGCTCACAAAATCCAAGCAATCCACCACAAAAGTTAAGCATCTTGCTCACAAATTTCAAGCACTCACACCATAATTTTACCCCTTATATTTATGTTATAATACTTGAATTTACGCATTTTTACCATAATTAGTATTGACATTTTTACCAACGTATGCTACAATGATAATAGGTAGCCAAGCTGCCTAGTAACTTTACATCATGTTAGTCATTAGCGTTTCCCCTATTCCATCCATATTTTTTGTCTTTTTGAAAGGAGAAAATGATTATGAAAAAACTGTCGATTCTGGTCCTGGCAATGGCGCTGCTCTGCAGCCTGGCGATGCCGGTGAGTGCGTCCGTCTATATCCCGTTGGAAACGGTGGTAAACGGCGATGATGCCGCAAACGAGCCCCCGCGGCCCGATGTAGCTTATGTCCCTGGCGCCACCTACACGGTGGACGAGCATTTCTACGACACGGAAGCCATCTTCGACAAAGTCGACTACGCTTTTCATCCGGAAACCGGCGAGCGCTTCCTGGCGTTTTCGCTCTCGGAAGCGAGCAAGCTGCAGATGCTGTTTATGAAGCATTACACCGCTTTTCGGCTGGGTACGGAACTTCGGCTCCTGGACGAGATAAACGACATCGGACGGCTGTATGAGGCGTTCACTTGGTCTGAGGATTATATCATCAACGACGCCTTGACGGCCAAAACCCGCCAGCTGATCAAAGCGCAGTGTACCGACGCGTACAGCGCCTATGAGCTGATCAAAGGCCGGCCCGAGTACAGCAGTGATGAAGAGCTTCAGAGAATGATAGACTATCAGCTGCACTGTATGGAAACGTTCGCTCACAATGCCCTTGCTGGGCTGAAGGACGTAATGACCGTCAATGAGAAGTGGGATTACGCCAGAGAGGATAGCTACAGTGTGCCCGAAACTATCGAGATCGCTCAGAAGTTCCTGGAGATCCATCCGGAGCTGACTGCGCTGGACGATTTGTATCGGGTATGCGTTTCTGGCAAGACCAGCAAGCTTCTGGCGACCCTGCAGGCGCTGGACGAGACACGGGTACATGACCTGTACACCGGCGTTTATGACGCCACCAAGGATCTCTGGTACGAACATCAGACGCTTAATCAGTATAAGTACCTGATGCCGTTTCCTGACGGCACCACCTACCAGTGGCCCGATGTCGCCACGAGCGATGCTCAGTAACCCCATCTGGGGTAACACTATCCGACCGCTGGCGATACCCAGCACAACTAACATGATGTACGCAACTTATCCCTAATTTACAGCCCCCTTTGGTCGCAAAGGGGGCTTAGCTTTGTTTGGCGTATGGCATCATTGTGGTTTTCGGCCGGACAGGATCGTTTTTTTGCGTGTAGAATTATTGTGATTTACAGCCAAGTCAGGTTTTTGCGAAAACGAATCAATTTTGTTAAAATGCTTGACAAAATTAACAATGTGTGCTATAATGGATAAAGAGGGGGTAAATTTACTGTTTAATTACAGAAAAGCACATTAATAAGGAGTGATGTTATGTCAGAAACTAGCATCTATGTGGCAAATTTGCGAAGGTTTAACCTTACTTTTGAAGAGTATGTTTACGCAATTGCCTTCGAGCTGGAAAACGACATCCAGCAGAAAGGTAAGGAAGCGGTCTTTAGCGAATTG
>CAZUNS010000078.1:0-3821 GCA_964621655.1 uncultured Candidatus Saccharibacteria bacterium
GACTTCTGCGACGCCGGAAACTCCTTCGTCCAGTAGTCATACACCGCCTTATCTGTCACATATTGCAATTTCGACTTCACAAACTGCGGATCGGTAAAACACTGCGGAATATCGATAAACGTCGCCCCATTCGGGTCCGCCATCAAAAGCAAAGCTGCATTACGGAACATATGTTGCCCCCGCGGCCCAAAGAACCCCTGATTACTCGGGTCAAACAGGCTCTGCAACATATTAATACCTTCTTGTACGATAAAATCCTTCTGGTCATCCGTAGTATACTCAAACATATTCATGCCTACTGGATGTTCCATATCGGCCGGATCAAAATAAATCACATCGTCAATCCGATCTTCCGGCACCTTGCTCATCAATAATTCCGCCGCATCACCATGCGGGTCAATAAAGGCGAAGCCCCGCCCGTCTAGCATATCCTGATAAGCAATGTTGGTCAAAAGTACCGATTTACCCATACCCGTAGCACCAATCACATAAGTATGGCGACGCCGATCATTGTCCGAAAGCCGAATCTCTCGACGCTCACCCCGGAACTCATTCACCCCCAGAATCACACCTTCTGTAGGCAATTTCGCTGGCGCTTCGACCTGTCGAGTAGCTTGGCGCTCAAGCTGCGATGTCGGAATCGCATTCTGGGCCGGCAAATGAAAAATCGTTGCTAACTCCACACTGTTCAAAATATTTGTTCGGTCTTTACGGGGGAAAAATCGAAAAACATAATCTACGGATAACTTTTTTGTACTCTTTGCGGCATCATATTTAAAGCCATTTAGGCTAGGAGTGTCAAACTGCGAGAACGCCGCCACCACCCCGCTAACCATTGCTTCCGAGCGTGGCTTCGAGCTAGAACTAGCGACCACCCGCACCAGACATTCAAAGCCCGGGTTCTTCGTCTTTTCTTCAATCGCCGCAATTTCTTCTTGTTTTAGATTCGATAATACCTTAGTTTTGTCGCCGTCTAAGCCTTCATGTGCTTCGGGCGGCCGCCAAAACGCCACTGCTGCATCCTTCGCCAAATGCGCCGTTTCGTATATTGCTTTGCTTAAAAAATTTGTTCGATGACTTTTACCGCCTTTACCATCGCGTAAATCTTTTACTCGCTCTTCCGAAACTTTTGTCCAAGCCCCATCCGTCGGCCGCATCAAAATCTGCAATGCCAAACCTTCACCCGCCTTAGTCACCGACATCGCATTCAAAATCGCCATACTGGCATCGCGCTTATTCATCTCGTAAGTATTGATTGGATAGACAAACTCCTGTTTCAATCGAAGTTCCCCGCCCGCAATCTGATCCGTAGTCACATCTTTGTCAAAAATACTGTCTGGTTCAATTTCTTCCAAGCGCGCCGATGGATAAGCCGAGATAATACCTTGTTTAATCGTCTCCGTCAGCACCGCTGGCACCATCGTATAATATTTAATAAAGCCATTCGACGCCGCAATCTCAAAACTCATATGTCGCTGCCCAAACACCCGGCTATCAAAACCTTTTTTTAGCGTCGAAGCAATAATCGAGTACATTACTTGCGCCTGGCTCAAAGCTTCGTTAGTTACATCACGCTCATCACGCCCGCCACCCTGAATATCATCGGTCGAAGGCGGCAAATGTATCAACATCGGCACTAGCTTCAAGCTCCGTTCATAATCTTTCGCCTTACGCTGACTATTAAGATAAATCGCCACAATAACGCCCGCTACGACGATAATTACAAGCACAACAATCACCAAACCAAACCAACTCATCAGTTACGACTCCCTAAAATCCGGTTAAAAACATCCTTAAGGAAGGTCGTACGAGCCCTGTTAGTTAATATATCTAGCTGCCCCGGATGATACTCATGCTTGGATATAAAACCGTCAACTGCTGCCACCGTCTCTTTGGTAATACGCTTATTGTTGCGATCCATGATGTCTTTAACGTACACACCATTTTTGCCCTGTTCGTTGGCAATATCTTCCCGATCTTCATCTATCCGTTCCGCCACCTGCGTCTTAGTCTCTACGCCAATCAAATCTTCGCTATTCGCATAAGTATAATCACCGTCATCATGTTCGGCAATCTCACGCACCCGCTCAGCATTAGCATCACTTTCATGTTCAGCAGTATTCAGCTCATGGTTAACAAAATTATTCGGCTCAGACAAATTTTGATCAGGATTATAAGTTAAGACTCTCGATCCAAGATTTCCGGCCTGAGCGCGAGTTAGTCCTGGTTCAGTCGCTCGGTCAATTTCTGCAGTCATCTCGCGTGCAGATTGATGTTTGGGTCCCGTCTCATTACCATTCATGTACAAATTATATCATAACAAGCATAAGCGATAAAGATATTTTATGGATTTTCGCCAGCTATTACTTACCCTTGCTAATCAAAAAACACACCAACAAAATCAGTGTGACTACCAATACTAGCGTAATCGGGGTTAAAGCGCCCAAAGATTGTACCAAGAGCAACATAATTGGCCCAAAAGCAATCACGGCCGCATACAAGTAACCTTTATGCCCCATTTTCTTGCCAGCCAGTCTCGTAAACAATCTCACTAGCAATACCGCAATACCGAGTGCTAAAACATAGCAAGCCGAGAAAAACACCAAAACCCCGAGCGCGCCTACGCCCGCCGGGGTGGTAAAGTTCAACATAAACAGCATAACAACTGCTGCAATCAAACTCAAAAGTAAAATCAGACGCTTAGGCATAACCTAATTATATCATGTTTCAAGCACATTCAGAATATCAGAAAAAGGTCACAAGGATTTACTGCGAAAAGCCCTACCGTCACAAAGATTACACCGTTTTTATTTTATACACCTCTGATTCAAGAAAGTCGTTTTTGCTTTTTCAAGCGCTAACGGCAAAAGATACATCGTGGCATCTTGCACCGTTTAGTTCTCTCACACATCGAGCATATCGTGATACCCTAATGCTTGAGAACCTTCCCTAAGGTACTGGGAAGAAGAAGGGCCGAGTTATCTGGCATAATACAGATTACTTTGGGCCACAACTGGTCCCTTCTCCTTAAATTGACCGCTCCATGATAATCATGGAACATCCGTCTCCTAGAATTTAACCTATTCTTCTTGTCATTTTAAGGTACTAATAGATTTAAACCTAGTTTTTTGCTAGAACTTACGCCGATTCCCCGCTTGAACATGGTTTGCGGTTTAGAAATTCGCGTTTAAACGAACTCCTAAACTCACTTACCCGGTCCAAAATAGGACATCTGCGGTTCCAAAATGGTTTCCAGCAAGCCCTACAATTGCTTGCGCGTTTATAAAGCCTTGCAGTTCCCCATTTAGGTAGTTCCGCAAGCTTTAGGTAACTCCTAGAAAGTGTAATTTATGGCTAGAAATTACCATTCTGCCCGCGGAATTAACCATTTATGTCAATTTTTGATATTTTAAGTTGCATTTTTGTTTGTCCTGTTTGTTGTTTGCTTGGACTGTCCTTATACTATCACGCCTATGCTAAAAAATCAATAGTTTATGGCCCAAAATATGTTGTATTTTCTACAACATGTGTATTTTTACATCTGTTATTTACGCACTTTAGCATGTTGTAAATCTTACAACATATACTAGATTTGATTGGGTCAAAAATAGGCAGATATTGTAAAAAATACCTGCTTTTTACCTGTTTTGTTGTTATCCTTACAACAATTCCCTAGTTTTGTGACATTTTGCGTCTCCGAACAAAATGTTTAAATATAAACATTTTGACTATACATCGATACTAGCTACGAGACTTCATTAATACATATCTACCTCGCTTTGCGCACATTCCCCACCATGAAAAAAGACCGGTAACTGCGA
>CAZUNS010000079.1:0-1508 GCA_964621655.1 uncultured Candidatus Saccharibacteria bacterium
GTCTAGCTTTCTTACGAAGCATATTTGCCCTCCTTATGGTATTTACGACACTTTTACCCTACAGATAAGCCATTCTTATTTCCGAAGTAAGATCTCTTCCTATTCCAAAAAGAAGAGCATCAAAAACCGACAACGAGAGATGCTAATAACCCGTTGTTATTTATTGGAGGCGGTTCTTGATTCTACTCACAAAACAAAAACGACACCGCGAGGGTGTTTACGCAATATATCCAATAGAACTATATATTCAACGGACAAATGCCCCTTACGGTGCCGTTTACAGCCGTTGAAACAAAATAAATATAGTCCTTAAATAAATATATTACGTAAACATCTTAATTATACTTCACCCTACATTCGTTGGCAAGTCTTGTTTTATCATAGTAATTATGGTTCTGGTAAAACGTGATAAATTTCTGGTAAGCTTGATCGCGACACGATCACATGCTGGTATGACCGCACATCTCAGATATTAACGACCCAAATTTTACCATTGACTTTTTGGGGAATCTGTGCTACAATGGAGTTATAAGGTTTCAAAAAATAAACATGCAAGACACAAATGACACAATTAACACTCCTGATCCTGTAGCAATTGCTGCAAATATGGCGGGAAAAGCTGCACAAAGTGATTTTGTGCAAAAAATCGTAGAAAAAATTAGAGAATCGGAGAATATCTTGATTGCTTTGTCGCGTACTCCGTCGGTGGACGAGATTGCGGCGGCGATTGGCTTGACGATTTTCTTGGACGGGATGCAGAAGCATGCCACGGCGGTTTATTCGGGCCGAGTGCCGGATAATTTGGCGTTTTTGCAGCCAAATGTGACTTTTGAAACCACGACTGATAGTTTGCAAGATTTCATTATTGCCTTAAGTAAGGATAAGGCTGACCATTTGCGGTACAAGCTGGAAGGCGATTTTGTGAAAGTTTTTATTACGCCGTACAAGACCAAGATTACGGAAGAAGATTTGACTTATTCGTACGGTGATTATAACGTTGATTTTGTAATTTCGATGAACGTGGCTTCGGCTGGAAATCTGGACGAAGCCTTGCGCGAGCATGCGCGGATTATGCACGATGCTTCGGCGGTGAATTTGACCACTGGGCAGCCGGGGCGGTTTGGCGAGATTGAATGGAACAACCCGATTGCGAGCTCGATTTGTGAGATGGTGACGGATTTGATTTTTGCCCTGCAAGGTTCGGACGAAGCGCCGCTGGAGCGTGATGTGGCGACGGCTTTGCTAGCGGGGATTGTGGCGGCGACGGACCGATTCTCGAATGACCGGACTAGCTCGGATACGCTAAGTATTGCGTCGAAGTTGATGTCGATGGGGGCCGATCAGAAATTGATTACGAATAATATTGATGGCAATGAAGTAGTTCATAACACTGATGAAAACGGCGTAAAGATTAAAGCAGAGACAACCCCGCAAGACAAGACTAACTTAGCAGTTGAACACGATGAACCTGGGGCGACTAACCGGCGGAATCCTTATGCCGAAGGTGG
>CAZUNS010000079.1:1608-3735 GCA_964621655.1 uncultured Candidatus Saccharibacteria bacterium
GGTGAACCCGGCGATGCAAGCGGCGCCAAGCTTGAATTTGGCGACTACTCCTGTTCCAGCTAGTATTGCGAGCGAAACGCAAAATGTGACACCAGATAGTGCGGTGGTACCGCCGGTGATGCCGAATACGGCGTCAGAAGAAATGACAATTCCGAATATGCCTGGTAATGCTATGGCTGAGCAGTCAGCGGCTGCGGGCGTGAATACAGCATCGGATAAGTTAGCGATTCCGAATACTAATGCTGTGCCGAATCAACCGTCTGCTCCGAAGGCGCAAGGTCCGAAGAGTTATGCGGAGATGATGGAAGCGGCTTTGTCGGAGTCGGCACCCCAGCCGAATCGGGCGACAATAGCAACCGTGCCGCCGGAAGCTAGTGTTTCTGTTCCGTTGGAGACGGCTGGTCCTGTTTCGCCGCAGAATGAGGCTCGACCAGATGGAGAAATGACGAAAACGGCTCGTCCGAATACTACTAAACCAAGTGATGCGACGATGGTTGCTCCGCCAGAACCGGTGGCGAAGCCAGAAAATACGATTTTGCCACCACCACCAGCACCAACGGCAGCCAATAATGGTATGATGCCACCAGTTTTGCCGCCGGTGCAGATGCCGCCAGATATGACGGACAACCGGTAAGGTAATTGTACTGCTCAGGGGTTATGCGGCTGATGTGGTACGAAACCCGTTGAATATATGTTGAGATATGGTATAGTTAGGTCATGAATGACGATACTGCGCTAGTTGCTGAGAATGGGATTTTGTTGGTTGATAAGCCAGCTGGTATGAGTTCGTTTGGTGTGGTAGCGCGAGTACGCCGCCAGCTATCTGAGCGGGCAGGTACGGTGATGATTAAAGGTAAAGATGGTGTTTTGCGGGAGAAGCGACGCAAAGTGAAGGTGGGGCATACGGGGACGCTTGACCCCTTTGCGACGGGGCTTTTGATTATTTTGACGGGCAAGGAAACTAAGCATGCCAGTGATTTTTTGAAGTTGGATAAAGAGTATATTGCGACGATTCGGCTGGGGGAGATTTCTACTACGGGCGACCCGGAAGGGGAGATTACGCCGTATGCGGAGAGTTTGGCTGGGGGTTTGGCGGAGAAGGCGGATGAAGGTTTGGCGGAAAACTTGTCTGAGAAAAAGGTCGGGAAGGCGGATGGGGACTTGGCTGAGAAAGCGGCTGGGAAGTTGGAAATTCCGATTTTGGAAGATGTTGAGCATGTGGTGTATAGTTTTGTGGGGGAGATTGAGCAGCGGGTGCCGAATTTTTCGGCGGTAAAGATTAATGGGCAACGCGCTTATAAACTGGCGCGGGCGGGCAAGGCGGTGGAAATGCCGGTGCGTAAGATTAAGATTTACGAGATTGAGATTTTGAGCTATGAATGGCCGGAGCTGGTGATCCGGTGTAAGGTATCGAGCGGGACTTATATTCGGACGCTGGGGGAAGATATTGGCAAGGCGCTGAATGTGGGCGGGTATTTGACGGCTTTGCGGCGGACGCAAGTGGGGAATTATCGGATTGAAGATGCGGTGGAGCTGCCGCGGGATATGAAGACGCGAGAAACTGCGTGATAGGTGGACTGAAATGGCGGACGGGCTGAGAACGGACTGATTGGGGCGGGGTTAAGATATGAACGGCGCGGCAAAAACGGGCATGACGAAGTATTGGCAACCTAGCATGATGACAATTAAGATGATGCCGCCTAGTAAGGTGCCGCGGGCGAGATCGTTGCCGCGGATAAGATGATAAGCGACGTAGAAGCCAGTCAGACAGACGGCTGTGCAGATGAGAATTGTGCCGAGATAGGCGACGGTGCCTAACAGGGGCGTAAAGGGATCGCTAAGACTGTAATAGAGAAAATTGGGAACTTGTATGATGGTGCCGATGGCGAGCATCACGGCGCAGAAAGCGCAATAGCCGGCGCCGAGACTGAGAATGATGCCGGATAACACGCGCAGGATAGGGGTGAGTTTGGAAAGGGGGAGCATGGCGGCGTCTTCGGTGACGGTGGGGGCGTCGGGCTGGTCGGGCATATCGGTGGCCGACGGGACTGCGACGGGTGGGATAGGTGTACTTTCTTCCATATTTATCTGTAGTATAGCGGATATTCTGGAAAAATCAAGGGGTGG
>CAZUNS010000080.1:0-3735 GCA_964621655.1 uncultured Candidatus Saccharibacteria bacterium
AGTATGTGCCAATACGGCTACTCCCTCCGCTGCCTAGCTAGTTAGTGTCTATAGTAGGATGGATGTTGTTTATATAATCTTGATACGAAACCATTTGACTCTCATCGATAAGGTCGGTAAACAAAATCCCATTTAGATGGTCTGTTTGTGTTGTAATACTTGTGCGATAAATCCTTCTGCAATTTCAGAGACCTTTTGACCGTCGCGGTCAAAGTATTCAACCTGGATTTTAGCAAAGCGTGGCACCTGGGCCATTGATGGTTCACCATTTTCATCAACAGCGGTGCTGAGACAACCTTCCCACATTGGCTTCTTGTTACCAAAAGTTTTGGTGATTTTAGTGTTAATGAAGACTTTATGAAAAGGTTTTAGGTTTGGACGAGCTGGAGTTGGTTTGATAGCAACAACGCTAATCGCTTCTTCTTTTCCAACTTGGTTTGCGCTCAAGCCAACGCCGCGATTATTGTTTTTAACGGTATAAAACAAATCATCAATAAGATGCTGGATTTCGACTGACTGAATTTCATCTAAAGAAAACTTACGACATTTTTTGCGCAAAACTAGGTTATTGGGAGAGACGAAGTTAAGCAATTTTGGTGTTTTGCTCATTATTCTTTTACTATAACATGATCTTATGTCTTACGCCCAGCCTTTCGTTGATGCGGATTTTATGATAATATGGTGATATAGGGGCGTAGTACAACGGCTAGTATAGCGGTCTCCAAAACCGTAGATGTGAGTTCGATTCTTGCCGCCCCTGCCAGGTACAATATAAAGTGTCAAATTGCTCTTCTGACCCCTGTTCGGAGGACAATTTTTTTGTTAATGCCCTGAGGGAAAAAATTTCTCCATTCTGGTCGGTCGTTTTATCTAATTCTTCCAGCCATTTATACGGTTCTACCTCTATCTTTTTGACTGTTAATGCCCTACAACGTTTTGGGATTATATGTCCGCCATAATCTTTAGTTCCAAACGGCACTTCTTTAAGTACTGGACATGGACCAACCGCAAGTAATAAAGAACGACGTACGGACGGTTCACGGTTGCTATTAAACCTTTCCTTTGGGTTCACTAACTTCTTCAACGTATTGCCGATAACCTCATACCAATTCTTATTCCGCTCCCTAGTGTCTTTATTTGATTTTTCAATATCAGCCTTTAATCGTTTAAGCTCCTTAGATTTCGCTTCAAACTCCTCATCATCAATTAGCTCTCGTACTCGCATATCAATTAGCGTTTTAAGCTGCTTCTCGCAGTCGTTAAGGCTATCATTTTGGGCGCAAGCAACGTCATAACGTTCCGCAAGCTCAGTAGTATGAATGTCATTTAAAACTTCCATAGCCCATTCGTACAACTTAGGGTGGATAGTGTAATGGTCAAAAATTTCGTCAATCTGCCTAAAAGCTTCCTCCTCTTCAATTCCTCCATGCAGTTCGCATTTATGATACGGGCTTTTCTTAGTACATTTGTAGTATGTATGGTCGTTATACGTACCATCCGCTAATGGGCGGTCGTGGTGCTCGCCAATAATCGCACAGCCACAACTAGCACAAGTCAATAAGCCCTTTAACTCATGCTTAATCTTACCTTTATTATATGATACTGGTCTACGATTATGCTTCTCCATAACGTCGCCTTTCTTACTCTGAATGTACTTATATTGCTCCCAAGTAATCATAGCTGGCCATTGACCGTCAATAAGATGGTTTGGGTCGTCATAGTCTTTCAGCTTGCCAGCGTAAAACGGATTGCTCAGAATAGCATATAGACCAGATACCGTCATAGGCTTACCGCCAATGCGTTTGTGCTTTGGAGTAAGATAATGCCAATCGTCATTCATAATACTAACCAATTCCGGTACGCTATAATTTCCAGTTAAGTACAACATGAACATTTTCTTAATTAGCGGAAAACGTTTTGGGTCAGGAATAATGTTTGGTTGCCTTGTAATCTCATCTTGTCCGTTAAGGTAGCCTTGCGGCGCTACATGATTCCAGCCACCTTTTTTATTTTTGCTATGCATTCCACGAATTACGTTCTTACTTAAATCAATGGAGTATTGAGCTGCCATTCCTGCTTCAACACCAAAGATTAGCACGTTATCCCATGGATAGTAAATGCGATCGTTAGTATGAATCATTTGAACCTTACCGTCCAATAATAGCTGTTGAACTAACCCACTTTCCCCAGGATTACGAGCAAGGCGGTTTGCTTGCCAGCAGATAATTCCGTTTGCCTTACCTTGCTCAATCATTTTAATCATTTGGTCGAACATTGGGCGATTACCATGCTTACTTGCCGAAGCCTTTTCCTTGAAACGCTTCACAACTTTATAACCATTTTGTTTAACAATGCGTTCGGCAGCATCCATTTGGTCGTCTAGGGAAGCAACTTGTCTATCTTCTCCCTCAGTTGATTTGCGTGTATAAATGATAAATTTTACCTTTTTAGGGTCAACGTCTTTAATTCTCATAGTCTTGTCTCCTTAATTTAATTTTCGGGTGTTTAGTATAAAAAGTATAGCCCCATTTTTTCGTGGTTAAGTCAATTTTATTGAGAGGCTATACTCTATCTGAAATGTAGCATTAACGCTAAACTTTTGTGCTATCTACCGTTGTGCCGAGGTGTCGTTGTTATGTGTGTTTTGGCTTATAGTGATAGTGAAACTTTTACATTTTGTACTTATTTAATCACGCTCTGAGGGTTTTCTTAGTGCTTTTTGAAAACGTTCAGCTTGCGCTTTCCTAATTGGTTCATCTTTAAAGTATAAATCGACCTTATTGCCAGGAATAATGTTGATACGAACCATTACATGCTCATATGGGTCAAGCCCTTTATAATCAAAAGCAAACGATTCTACCACCAAAGCAGGTTTGTCATGCGTAGAACACTCAGAAATGATTCGTTCTAAATTGGTCACAACTTCTTGAAAGTTTGTTTTTACCATTGTATCCTTAGGAGCACCCTCATATTTAGTTCGCAATAACGGTATAGTAATAGGGGCGTCATTTTGTTGCTTCATATTCCTCCTTAAAATGGAATCTCGTCCATGTTAATTTGTTCAATATCTTCTAGGTCTTTCGGAATATCTTCCGGTACGACCTCGTCTTTGCTCTCGTTTTGATAAGTCATATCTAATAGCCGAGTAGCAGCTTTCTTATTGGCATTCTCGCCAGGTTCATGAACTACTACTGCCAGTAGTTTTTGACCTACACCGCTACCATAATTATTGTTATATGCGTATGCGGTAGCAGTCATAGTAATTACTGCACCATCATCCAAGTCTTTATGTGCGTCGTTACCATTTCGATTAATAACTTCCGTCCTACTAGTTAGCTTAAATCGATACGCTAGTGAGTCACCGGAACCAGAAAACTTTGCTACGCCTGGCTCGTCTTTGCCAAGGTTGTTTAATCTTACCCATTCAGTAATAGCTTCTTCCACTTCCGGCTCATGCACGTTAACTGCCAAATGCGGAGTACGGTTTTCTTCAGCTTTTAGGCAAGCTTCTTCAACTTTTACGTTTATCAGAGTTAATTCTTCGGGTTTATTCTTATCAAACTCTACTTTTGTCATATTATTTCCTTACATTAAAACTTGTATTTTGTTATATTTATCAGGGTGGTTGTCTAATGGTAGTTCTTCCTAAAAGTTTCACACTTTAAACCTCCTGCTTGCGTCTGCGTAGGTTAACCGTTCGACCTTCATTTTTCCAAATTGCGTGTCCGTTGTTTG
>CAZUNS010000081.1:0-3727 GCA_964621655.1 uncultured Candidatus Saccharibacteria bacterium
AGATCAATTCCAGCATCTCGAGCTCACCCGCCGCATCGCTGAGCGTTTTAATCATCGTTACGGTGAGATCTTCACTCTGCCCAAAGAGCCCAAAGACCAAGCTAAGTTTATGGAAGTTGATAACGGTATTCGGATTCGCGATTTGCAAAATCCGGAGAAAAAAATGAGCAAATCTGCGGCGTCCGCCAATAGTAAAATTATGCTTTCGGATACACCTGAGCAAGTTCGCAAAAAAATCATGTCCGCTACCACCGATTCAGTAGGCAAGATTCAATACGATATGTTTAACCAACCTGGTATTAGTAATCTTTTGCAAATCGAAGCCCTGGTCAATAATATTCCATTGCAGGATGCAATTTCGATTTGGGCCGGCGAAACCCACTATGGTGATTTGAAACAAAAAGTCGCTGATGATACTGCAGTTTTCTTAGGCGAATTTCAACGTAAATTCGCCGCCATTAGTGATCGTGAAGTATTAGATTTGCTCGAAACTGGCGAAGTTTATGCCAACCAAGTCGCAAACGCCAAGTTACTCGAAGTCCAGAAAGCATTTCATCTCAGGTAATTTATGATTATTACGGGCAAAAAATTTAGTAAACCAGAGCTATCACGAGTTATTAATGGTGATACAGTTTTGGCAGATACTCAAAATCCAGATAATCGTCGACGGATCGATCATATTTTGATCGAAAAATACCCAGAATATAATCGGTCAACGTTACAACATTTTATCAAAAGTGGTTACGTCAAAGTAGATGATCGCATCGTACTGAAACCAAATTACAAAATCGCCGAAGACGCCACTATCGAATTAAATGTGCCCGCAGATGATAAGGCTTTGCCCGAGCTACCCGTAATCTTCGAAAATGAATACGTCTTGGTGCTAAATAAGCCTTCGGGATTACTTAGCGTCGCCAAAGGTGCTTATTGTACCGAGCCAACTTTGCAAGATTACGGTCTCTTAGTGCACCGTCTCGACCGTGGCACTAGTGGTGTGGTCATTCTGGCCAAAGACCCAGCCACCCAAACCATGCTGCGCAAACAATTTCAGAATCGCAAAACCCACAAAACTTATATCGCCGTAACCGACGGCGTGCCTAAGCTCCCCGCCGCCATGATCGATCTACCAATCGCCCGCAATCTCAAAGTCCCAACTACCTTCCAAGTTGATCAAAATGGCAAGCCATCACAAACTACTTATCGCGTATTAGAAAGCGCAAATGGCAAATCCTTAGTCGAGCTCAAGCCTACCACCGGCCGCACTCATCAGTTACGCGTACATCTCAAACATCTAGGTACGCCAATTCTTGGTGACGTCGTCTATGGCACTCCCGGCTCTGCGCCACGCCTCATGTTACATGCACGCGACTTAGAAATTACTATTCCTACCGCCAATGGCAACGTCCGACAAGTTTTTACGGCACCTGTACCAAAGGAATTTGAGAGTGTTCTTCGACAATCTTAGCGAAATTCCCAAAATCGCTCAGCAAGTAAGCTGTAGTGTTTTTGTAGTACCAACCAACTTTGAACCAGATTTGCCTTTTCCAGTTTTTTTGCGTCCCGACGCCGACAAAACCACCCGCATTATTAGTGTAGAAAAGTTGCGAGAGTTCTTAACACTTACAAATAGTCGCGAACAAAAAGATCGTTATTTCGTGATTACGCCAGCCGACGCCATGAACGAAGCCGCCCAAAACGCCTTTCTCAAAACTTTTGAAGAACCCAAAGAGTTTTGTCACTTCGTCTTACTCACCGAACAACCAAATTTACTCTTGCCTACCATTCGCTCACGCGCACAAACTTTTTATCTCAAACAAACAAATTTATTAGACGCCGCGCCCAAAGCCAAAGAAAAATCTCTTCTCCTAGCAAAAGAATTAATTTCAGCCAGCCATCGCGATTTACCAAAATTAGCCGAAACTCTCGCCAAAACCAAAACTCAACCACGCGAGCATGCGCTAGAAGTTGTTGGTTTGGCGATTGAGTTATTATACAAATCTTACTTTAAAACCGGCAAGGATAAGTTTTTGACCAAATTACCCGATTTTTTGCGACTTTATGAAAATTTAGAGAAAAATGGACATATTAAACTGCATGTCGTGGCAGATTTATGTTAAAATAGACTTATGATTAGTATTGCGTTTATTGCAATTATTGCTTTGTATTTAGCGTTTTTGTACCCAATTTTTCGACATCGCAAAGTAGAAGCTCCGAAAAGCGCACGCTATGATATGCAAATGAAGAAATTATGGAGCGCCGCCCAGACTTCGATGCGCGATCACAAGCCGTTACGTGCCGAAAAGGCTCTGCTCACCATCTTGAAATTCGACGAAAAAAATGCCGCCGCTTACAACCGTTTAGGTATTCTCTATGCTAAAGAGCAAAAATTCGACGAAGCTATTGAATGTTTTGAAATTGCGCAGTCGCTAGACAACAATCCATCTTCGTTACACAACGTAGGCTTGATTTATCTAGAAACCGGCGCTTACGAAAAGGCAGTCATGGCTTTTGAGCAAGCCATCGAGCTAGAAAGCACTGTACCCGCACGCTTTATTGCTTTAGCCAAGGCCCGGGAACGTCTTGGTCAGACCAAAGGCGCCATCGAAGCGCTCGAACGAGCCTACCAGCTTGACCATAGCACTAATACCTTGCGTCTCATCTTGGCCATTCATGAGTCTACTGGTGACGCCGAAGGCCTAGCCAACACTACGGCCCGCATCGAAACTCAAATCGCCGAGAATAGCAAACCCACCCAAGCCCCCCGTCGCACTCCAGCCCGGCGCGCTACTACAGCCAGGACCACCGCGAGTCGAGCCGGCACCAGCCAAGCGCGAACTGCTACATCTCCCCGCCCAGCCGCCGGAAGCCGCCGCCGGATCTAGATTCGATACACCAAATTACACATTAAAACTTAGTTTTATTTGCTCAGTTTTTATTGCCAAACTCAGTCGGATTTGATATAATCAACATATCACCATTGGTGAGTTATGCTGGAATCGTCTAGCGGCAATGACAAGAGACTGTAAATCTCTCGGCTTCGGCCTTCGTAGGTTCGAGTCCTACTTCCAGCACCAGGCTGCCGTGTTAGCTCAGTTAGTAGAGCAGCCGCCTTGTAAGCGGCAGGTCGTCGGGGCAGAGCCGACACACGGCTCCATTTTTGTTTTGGAGTTTAAATAATGTATAGAAAGTGGAGATAGCTTTCTCCAAACTCCTATTTCGCAAAACTTCGCCCCAGAAATACTTTGTCTTACAGTAAGTTGACTTTTAAGGTCTTTTGCGGTAAAATAGAAGAGTTACGCACGGTTAATTAATCGTTTCTGAGTGCTTCTAGCTCAGATAAAAAGGAATAATAAATTATGGCAGGAAAGCAAGTAATTGGGAATCTCAAGCTCCGCATCCCTGGTGGCAAAGCCACCGCAGGGCCTCCAGTAGGTTCCACCCTTGGTCAATGGGGTCTAAACATGATGGACTTCATTAACCCTTTCAACGAAAAAACCAAAGAGTTCATGGGCAAGAATGTTATCGTCCATATCAAGGTTTACGAAGATCGGACTTTTGACTGGACTTGTCTCGGTCAGCCAGTTGACGATTTGATTCGCGAAAAGATCAAAATCGCCAAGGGCAGCGGCAAGCCAAATCTCGAGAAAGTCGGCAAGATTTCACGCGCCGATTTGGAAGAAATCGCCAAAATCAAGATGGGTCAGCTCAACGCAATCGACCTAGATGG
>CAZUNS010000082.1:0-3681 GCA_964621655.1 uncultured Candidatus Saccharibacteria bacterium
CGGGGCCGAGCCGCTTGTTCTCCCCGTGGGTCCGAATTCCCTTGAAAAAAGTATTCTGTGAAATGTAACTGAACAGCAGCTACACCCTGTTTCGATAAAGATATGTTATAATGGAAAGATATGAGGTTGTTATCTGTTATTATCCCATCTTACAATACTGAAATATACTTAGCGCGGTGTCTAGATAGCCTGCTTTATCATTCAGATATTCTAAAACAACTTGACATTATTGTCGTAAATGATGGTAGCAAAGATCACACCAGTGAAATCGCCCAAGAATATCAGGCTAAATTCCCCGATACAATTACCGTAATTAATAAAGAAAACGGCGGGCATGGTTCAACCATTAACGCCGGCATCAAAGTTGCACAAGGTAAATACCTCAAAGTCTTAGATTCCGATGATTGGGTAAATATTAATGATTTTGGTAATTTCGTCAAAGCTTTAGCAAAATTAAGCGATGATATTTTAATTACCAATTATCAACAAGATATTCTCTACAATTCTGATATTATTCGCTTTGATTTTTATCAGGGTGACGACAAATCTAGGGATATTTCTAATATCGCTACTTTGATAGATGAAGATAATTTTTTCTTCATGTTTTCTATGCATTCTATGACGATCAAAACCGAAGCTTTGAAAAAAGTTTGGGGTGATGGATTGCTAGAGAAAACTTTTTATGTCGATCAGCAGTATGTCGCAAAGGCTTTGGAGTGCGCAAAAACTTTTCGAACGCTTAATTATGATATTTATCGTTATTTCATTGGCCGCCCAGAGCAAAGCGTAAGTACACTAGGATTTTTTAAACATCGTCAAGACCATGAACGCGTCCTGCGCTGGCTGCTCAAAGAAATGGGTAGTGAACGTGTACAGTCGCACGATTATCTCGCCAAAGTTATTCTTAAGCAAGTCCAAGCCATGATTGCAACTCATTACGAACTTTACTACACAATGTTTGTTGCTACTACTGAAGAAATCCAGGAATTATTCCAGTTCGACCAACACTTGACAGAAAACTTTCCCGATCTACATCGGCAAATTCCGGCCGCCCAAAGCGTGCGTCGTCGTCTCTCCCCGCTGCGCCGTAGCATTAAACGTAAGTTGTTGATCAGATAGGAGTGTTATGAAAAAACTGCATGGCTTAGTAATTAGTTGGTATTATCCTCCTGGTAATTCTTCGGAGGGCTTAGTAACTTATAAACTGCTCAAAAATTCTGAGTTTACATATGATGTTTTTACCCGCAAGACCCACGATGCAAATATCTGGGATCGCCAGACCGACGAGTCCAAACTCGTCTCAGATAACGTCAAAGTTATCCAAGCGGATACTAACGACGAAATGGCTTGGGTAGACGAAGCAGTGACATATTTCGAGCAAAATGCCGACAAGTATGATTTTATTATGTCACGCATTATGCCAGCTGAATCTCATCTGGCTGCCGCTCGAATTAAAGCTAAGCACCCGGATATTTATTGGATTGCTTCATTTGGCGATCCACTAGTTAATTCCCCCTACATTAAAATTATTGAAAAATCTGATAATCCTTATTTCCTAAAAGAGTATTATTTCCGCGAACAACCATCGCCAAAGAAGTTACTACATCTGGCAGTTTCTCCGACTCGCTCTGCCCGCAAAAAAGTTTGGGAGAAGGAGCGTATTGACGAGATGGTTTGGGCTTTGCAGTGTCGCGATATTAACCAAGAAACTTTTACTCATGCTGACCTGCTAATTTTTAACAATCAGTATCAATATGACCGAGCATTTATTGATGAGTACGCACAATACAAAGATAAAGGCGTTATTATCAATCATGGTTTCGATCTAGAACTCTATCCCAAGATCTCTAAGCAGTTTGATGACGGAAAAATTCATTTCATATATGTAGGTCATCTTGATGCATTGCGTAATGCCAAAGCTTTGTTGGATGGTATCGGCAAGCTCAAACGCTATGACGAAAAGTTGAATGAAAAAGTAGTTTTTGACTTTTATGGACATATTGACGATACTGACAAAGTCGCAATCGTCGATAATAATATTGGCGATGTCGTGCATCTTCACAAAGATATCGATTATCTCACTAGTCTCGCAAAAATCTCCATGTCGGATTGGCTCATTCTGATCGATGCTAATCTTAATGCGGAGCTTGATGAGTACATCTACTTCCCCGCCAAACTGGTAGATTATTTTGGAGCGCAGAAAAACATTCTGGCCATCACTCAGTTATGCGGTGCTTCTGTCGACGCCATGAACGCCGTGCAGGCTGGCCAAATCGTCACCCATAGTGCTGACGAAATCGCTCTCTATTTATCCAAAATAATCTATCAAAATTATAATCCAGCTAACTATAACAAAAAAGCTTGGGAAAAATACAATGCAAAGCAAATTGCGCACGATTTTGATGTGCTCATCTGTGAAAAACTCGGGAAGAAGGCGGAGTAAAGCATGGAAGACGTCTTGATTCAGGAAATTAAAAGACTTCGTGCCGAAAATCAACAGCTAAATAGACATCTCGGAGCTAAGCGCTATCAGCTAATCGATAACGTCGTAAATACTGTTTACAAAGGCATTTATCTTGTAAAACCAAAACCAGCCGAACCAGCCGCCGAACCAGCCGCCGAACCAGCAGCTGAGCCCACTACAACAAAACCGGAGCGCAAGTTTACCAAAGGTAAAGTCGCCATTGTCAATGTGAATTTTTATGATTGGGATGGCAAGACAGTATACAAAGGCGGCGCTGAACGATATGTTTATGATCTAGCTCAATTGTTGCGCGAGATGGGTTATCACCCCCAAATCTATCAAGGTGCACATCAAGATTTTGAGCGAAGTTATCACGGATTTAAGGTAATCGGCAAAGCCGCTAGCGGTGACAATAAGCGCGAGTTGGGCAAGATTTTTAACGAAGCCTGTCGTGATGCAGAGTTTATTATTGCTTCCCCCGATGAATTAGCGTCAGAAATTCATGATGTGCCTTGCTTAGCTATCAATCATAGTATTAAATTTGATGTTCCATCTAATCATACTTATGAATATTTACCAGCCGAATTAGTAAATCCTTATCGTATTACTCTCGACGCCATCAAGAATGCTAAGCGTTGTGTTTGCGTAGACACTAATTTTATCAACTGGATGCGTACACGCGATTATGCATTGAGTCAGAAATTGGTTTTTATTCCTAATTATTTTGACCCCAAGGTCTTCCGACCTAGTTCGCGCAAACATGATCAAGCCGAGACTATCTTCGTCTTTCCCCGCCGTATCGAAGAATCACGCGGACACAAATTGGTGCTTGAAGCTTTTCGTAAAGTTGTTAAATTATATCCCCAGACTAAATTGCAGCTGGTTGGGCAATTCCAGGACAGCAACGTACAAAAAGAAGTGGAGCAATTTATAGCTGAATTTCCAAAAAACGTCACCCACTGTTCTTACAAAATGGAAGACGCCTTTAAAGCCTACCAAAGTGCTGATGTCGTACTTGCACCTACCACCTTTACTGATGGAACATCTCTAGTTTGTATTGAAGGTCAGGCTTCTGGCTTACCCGTAATTGCTACCAATATCGGCGGCTTACCTAACTTGATTATTGATCACTATAATGGATTACTGATTTCTCCTGATGCCGATGCGCTGGCGCAAGCCATGCTAGAATTAATTGGGCAACCTAAGTTGCGCGTCGC
>CAZUNS010000083.1:0-3678 GCA_964621655.1 uncultured Candidatus Saccharibacteria bacterium
GAAAGTTACCAAACTCGCAAACAGTTTGAACAAGTCGGTATTGTTACCCAAGATTTTGTTGACAAATTACATCAAAACGCCATTAACAGGCTATTTTATACCGCCAAGTTTCCCACCCCCGCCAATCTTCAAACTCTCTCCCCTGACGCTAAACAACGTTGGGGTGAATTATCCGACAAAATCGGCTGCGATGCTTTGTTGCTCTACTCTGAATCTATATCTTCTGATATAATCCTTAATACGCTACACAGTTCGCGCATCGATCCCGCCATTTACTTTGACGAACATGCCCAACCCGCACCCATTGCCTTCGACAAAAATTCCGCCTTATTATCACATATAATGCATCGTAGAGATCACCCAGAAGAAATCATCCGCTTTGTCCAAGAATTTGCCGACCAGCTCACCCCAGTAGACCGATTCTTCTTTGATGCTTACACCAAGATCACCAAAGACGATGACGACTTACGCAGCAGTTTATCACTCTTTATTTCCAACTACAGTTACGACAACGAAGATCAAGATCTCGATTTTACCATTCAAGACGGCAAAGCAACCCCTACAGAAAAATTCTGGCAAGATATTGGTGATAATGGTAACCTCGGCACGATTCGGCTTTTTGATGGCTACGAACAGCACTGTAGTCCTACTCGTGTTGCAGCTGCCAATTTATCCAAAGACGCTCGCGCTAATCTTAGAGCCTATCTCTCCCACTCACTTCTCTCCCACTTGCTCTTTGGCCCTTTGTACGACAATCTCAACAGCGATTCTCATGTCGCACTAGAAACCCTACTCCAAGAAACCATTACACCCACCGGTCAGCTTCAGCCGCAATTTCTCGATCGGCCTGTTCTGGGCAATCGTTACGCCGAAGAACTAATCAAAAATTTCCCCGACCAATTACCCAGCCATTTCTCCACACGCGAACTAAATTATCTCAATTTGCCAGAAGATTACCGCTCCATGTTGCAAGATTATGCCGATACTATCGCTGATCAGCCCGATTATTCTTATCGCCGGCTAATTCAAAAATGCGTTAATGATACTGGCCCCACCGATCAACTTTTTCAGATTGCTTTCAAGCAAGGTCGTTTTGACTTACTCACCTTAAAACGCTTGCCAGAAATGGATGATATGAGTCTATCCGATAATCAGCGCTACGCCCTTCAACAATATTACGATATTATCTTTCAGAACGGCGACCACGGCAACGAACTTGGTAGAGAATATGCCAAAACCGTTTCGCAAATCGATCTCGAAAATCTATCTCACGCTCAAATTGACTCCATTACTGACATCATTAATCACGTGTCGACATCGAATGCTATCGAATTACGTCGAGCTGGTGCCAACTTTTTCCAAGAAATTGTCAGCGCCGAAGATGCTACCGCCAAACTTCACCAAATCGAACAAGTTTTCTTGCATAATAACCTACCTTATGCCGGCAAAGTTTTTCGTTCTTTCCAAATTTTATATCCCGCCGAGCAAACTTTCGACAACGAACGTGACGACCCCGTTCTTTACAATGCCACTCATCGTGGCGTACTAGAGAATTTGCCAAATACTGGTATTATTAGCCGTGAATCAGTTTTGTTTGCCGATCTTATCAAAGCCAGCATTGGCTCCAACAATCGCTCCATGAAAAGTTATATCCAAAACTTACGCCAGGGCTACCAACTAAGCGAACAACTTTTACAAAACAACATCAATTACGACCAGCTTGACAACACCGCCAAAACCACCTTACAGCATTATCTCGACCATCTCGAGACTCTATACGACAATACTATCAGCGGCCGAAATACCGCCAACACTTATTCACGTAGCGGCAATATTCAGCAAGATCTCGCTAAGCTAAGTCAGCGTTTTAACGCTACCGAGCGCCATCAGCTCCCCGATCGAATCGTACGCAGTTTTTGCTATATGTTAGGTATTCGTAGCCTAGACGAACTCGAAAACTATATGCAGACCACCACTTCCGCCGCTGATACGCGTGGTCGTGAACGTTTTGCTGCCAACGATTTCTCTTTACAAGAAAACGATCTCGTCAAAGCTATCGATATTAAATACCTTGATCAAATTTTGCAAAATGGCTCCGTCTGCAAAGAATTTCTCAATGGTGCCGCCACTTCCGACAGTACTCCACTCGATACCGACGTAACCCGACTAGGCGCCGAATGCACGGGCGACATCAACCAAGCTATCGATTGGAAAAATGAACACGCCGCTTTTTCGGCTGAGCGTGTTAATCTCGTCATCAAAAACAGCGACCTTCTCCAAATCAACGGTACTCGGTATGATCCCAACAAGTTAGAGCTATTTGATAATGGCGGATCTGATCATGGCATTCGCACAGGTTTTCCTAGCTCCGCCATCGATTTCATCGTCTATGACAACGACGAATATATTAATGATTATTCCAGCCAGCTGCCCTTCGTTTGTGCCGAAATTGCCAAAAACGGTTTTTATATCCCAGTTGTCGACAAACAAACTGGCCAGTGTATATTCTCACCCCAAGCTTACGATGCCATGCGTCGCAAACTCAGCGGCCTAGAGTATTACGGCGCCACCGATTTTATCTTCGCCGATGATGCTGATCTCTATACCCCCGGTATCGAAGCTATCGCCAGTACTATCACCAATCAAGACCAACTTGTCACTATCCAGCGTGCCGCCGTTGAGACCACTTTAGCTGAAAGTTTGCGCCATAATATCCGAGATTTCAAAGATCTCAAGACTGCTCCCGACGGCGATCTTACGCCTGGCTTTGTCGAACTCATCGATACCGGTTCTACTGGTCGCGGCACTAGTGTACCAGGTAGCAAAGTCGATTTTGATTTCATTATGCGCATCGATGCAGAAATATTTAACGATTCCGGAAAACGTCGTATTTTTACGCCGCAGTCTCAACTACGCCGAAGACAAGTCCAACAGCAACGGTATTCGACTCGGTGATGTCGATATCAATGGTCTACCCGAGCCGGTCAATCTCGACATCAGTTTTGTACAGCGCACTAATCGCATGGAGTACTCCACCGATCAAGCCATCGCTGACCGACTAAATGCCATCAAACAACAATCCCCCGAGCGCCACCAAGCCGTTATTGCCAATATTATTCTCGCCAAGCAACTACTTAAAAGCGTTAATGCTTATAAACCATACCATTCTGGCGACGAATCTGACCCAAATAAGAAGGGTGGATTAGGTGGCGTCGGTGTAGAAAACTGGATTCTCCAAAATGGCGGTTCGCTCAAAGTTGCCGCCGAGAGCTTCTTGAGCGCCGCCCTAGAAGCTGATTATGATTTTGATAAATTCTGTGATATTTATCAGATTTGGGATGCCGGTCAGAACCATTTCGCCGTGCGCGATAACGAAGGTTCTGGCGAATATCAAGATAATATCCAACGTATCACTTATGATAATTTTATTGAACACAACATGAGTGCTGCTGGTTTTATTCGCATGACCGCAGCATTACAAGATTATTTGGAAAATGTCAGCTAACCAGCAAAGCACAAAAAATCGTTTTTACCCCTTTACATGAAACAAGATTCGTGATAAAATGAAAGATGTAATTTATGGCTAGTCAAAAAAATGCTTCCAAGGCAAAAAAAGCTGGGCAGTCAACTCAATCCGGCAGCCAGAAGGAAGTTATTAAACTCGCGGGCAAGGTTGTT
>CAZUNS010000084.1:0-1438 GCA_964621655.1 uncultured Candidatus Saccharibacteria bacterium
TTCGACCCACTAATCTTCCCCGCCGCATAAAACTTCTCTTCATAATCCACCGTCAATGGGAAGAAATCCTGCTCCACCGGCTCTTTCCCTACTACCACCGTACCCAATACAATCGTATCGCCATAGCTCACCAACACACTCGCCGTCGACCGAAATCCTACCCGGTTAATCTCTAGTTTCAGCTTGCGGCCCAGCCACTCAGTCTCCACGCTCAGAGTTTTTTTGCCACTAGGATTAATAATATCCATATATAATATATGTACCTTTCCCGGGAAAACATCAGATATTGTCGCACATCTCACAATCTGCAGCTATATCTGCCGTCTTCCCAATTTTAATGATATTTCTAGGCAATCACCCCCATTCTCACCTATCTAACCCCATTATAGCACAAAATCACCCCAAAATAACGGAGAAAATCCACTTTTTTGCCCTACAACTCTTGATTTTTATGACAATGTGTGCTATAATAGAAGTATAGGCCTTTTTCTATTGTCCCCGGCCTATGACTGAACCTTAGAGAGGAGAATTGCCCCATGTCCGAACTGTTCCCCGCAAAGCAGCATTCCATCGCAACACCTATCGCCGCACCAGTCGTAACCTACGCCGATGGTCGTATCACCATCGATAATGTCCCCTGTACCGAGCCTTTCCAATGCTTCGATGACCTGAATGAATGCGAGCTGATGAACGTCGTCCACGGCTATAAGCACCTGCTTTCTCACGGCACCCGCGCTGGCAAACGCGCCAGCGAAGCCATGAAGCAAGCCGGTATCCCCCTGGACAACGATCTTTTTCGGCTCCCGTTCACCTACACACCGTTGTATCGGGCGCCCAGCGCACAGCTCACGATCGATTTCTGTTCCAGCAGTGCCCACAAAGCCGTTATCCGCATTCAGGATACCGACCAGCCGGATGCACTTCCGATCCCCAAAGACGGCGACGCCATGTTGACCGTGCCTTTGTCGGAACATCCGATCGGCCAATCCCGCGGACTTGCCAATCATATCGAATCGCTCCAAGACGACCTTTGGATCACATTTCTGATGCAAGGTCAAGACCGAGCTACCGACACACAGTCGCAAGTTCCCCACGGATTTCGCGAAATGACCCCGCAGGAGATTACCGATTACTTTAATAAGTATTGCACCGAATGTGCTCAGGAACTCCAGCAGTATCTCACGGGCATCTACGACGCCGCCCTGCGCGACGGCACCCAGCCGGATTATTTCTTCCGGATCGATTAAATTCTCCTAGCCAGCGGCCTGAAACATCTTACGCCAAGGTACCATTGCGGACATTGGACTCCCCACCCTTTGTCCCGCCAAAAGTTGGCCTTGCAGTTTCCAACACTACCCTACATCATTCCTTCCTACAACCTACCTGTTTCTGGCTGTCGGGCATTATCCCCCTTTCGTATGAAAGGGGGATTTTTAAA
>CAZUNS010000084.1:1538-3636 GCA_964621655.1 uncultured Candidatus Saccharibacteria bacterium
CACGATTATTTACGCAGGCCTAGCTCGGCGATTGTCTTTTTGTACAAATCGAAATCTGTCCGCTCAAGATACTTTAGTAGCTTCTTGCGCTGACCGACCATCTGCATCAAGCCCCGCTTAGCCATGAAATCATGCTTGTTTTCCTGGACGTGCTTGGTAACTTCTTTGATCCGCTCGGTCAAAATCGACACTTGCACTTCCGGAGAACCAACATCGTTCTTGCTACGAGCCAACTTCGCCATTGCCTTAGATTTATTCTCTCTAGTAATCATATGACACCAATTATATCACATCTGTTATTCCAGTACAACCCCTAAAACGCCAAATCTGGCAGCTGTTCTCCACCCTTGCACATTCTAAAGATGTGTGGTAGAGTAGGATTAAGGTGATTATTTAATGTCGTTTCTTTTTAGGAACGACATTAATTTTTGCAGATATATTCCACAAACAAATGTCGAGTCAATTAGCTAGAATAAGCAATACAACGAACGGAAAAACCATGGTCTTTACTCGCACCATTCGATGGGTATAAATTACTACCATTAAAGAAAATATCGTAAGAGACAGTGTCGTGCATCATTGTGCGCGACCAATAATATGCAAAGATATCTGCACCATCAAGCCCAACGGATGCCACGATGTAGCCAGCAGCATACCAGTCAGCACCACCTAAAGTAATATACTTTGGGGTAGCCGAAGATAAACTTTTCAATACAAATGGATAGCCTGATAATGCACCTATAGTTTCTCCATCGCCCATAATAAGGTTAGCAAAGTCATTACCGGTTTGGGAAGAAGCAGTATTATTCGCCATATTGGTGCCACCCCTTGGTAGTTTCCAGCCCTTCGGACAAATACTACTCGGTGCATCTGAGCCATACGCAGCACTAGAACAAGTTCCTGCCGTAGCCGCACACCAAGAATAATAGTAGCCATAGGCCGAGCTATAATTGTAATTTGAAGAGCCGCAACCATCAATAGCATATTGTATAGCCGTAGCTCCAGAAGACCACCCCGAAACGGTAGTTACCTTTGTAGCTTTAGTTCCAGCCCAGCTAGATGTTACATCAGAAGTAGTAGCCGTAAGAGTATAAGCTCTAAGGTCAAGCGCTAAATTACTTGTCATCCAGCAATTGCCATCACTAAGTTTCTGAACCATGTAAGATTTGCCATCACGCGCATCAGTTAACTCCTTACGCGCACCAATACCAGCTGCCTGACATATAGTTGCGGTCATATCCTGCATTTTAATGAGCGAACCAGGAAAAGATGCTGCCCAGACAGCGTAAAGAGTTTTAGTTGTATCACTTTGAGACAGATTAATTGAACTACCTGCGTAATATGTTGGGATCGTAGCAATAGCACTTTCTGCCCACCCAACAAAATCGTAACCATAACGAATTAGGTTGCCTTGATCCGGAGCATACATGGTAGTACTAGTATCCGAAGTAGTATAGGATTGCGTTGTCGGCGCAGTGCCAGTACCGCCATTAGCATTATACGTAACACTGTAGTTATAAGTAGTAACTATTTTCGGCGCAACCGCTAGATTTAGTTCCACATTTGCTCGGTAATGTCCGCTCTCTGCGTTCTCATCAAATTTAGCAGCAAATACTAGTTTCCTGGTAAAGTCTACAGCATAGTTAGATACGCTAGGATTATTACTATCTAAGGTAGTAGATGCATTATTATCAGGAAAGCTTTGATAAGCTAAGGTAGATTCATTATTAGCAGTATTAGGAGCAAAGGCATAACCCCATGTATTATCAGCCATGTTAGTTGGAGTTGCTCCACCAGCACCACTAATGGTAGTAGTGCCATTAGTGATAGTCTTGGGCCCAGTAATAGTGAGGCTATAACTATCTATATTACCTGCCTTAACTTGTACGGTATGGCTAGAATAGATCATATTACCATCAATGGTATTACTAACATTATCAAGGTTTCCATTATCAATGATGAGAGATGTATTAGTATTGAGTGTTTCTGCATATGCTTCTCCATCAGGCTCCGCTAATGGTAATCCTATAGTGGAGAAACCTGTAATACCCAGGAGAACAAAGATGCTTAGGACCGGAATAGAATGTAATACTTGTTT
>CAZUNS010000085.1:0-3611 GCA_964621655.1 uncultured Candidatus Saccharibacteria bacterium
GCCAACGCGCCATTATGCAGGCTATTCCAAAGCTCAAAGGCTTCAAGAGCTTGCATGACAAAGCTACCGTGGTCTATACCGACCGCTTAAATGAGCTCACTGGCAAGGTTGACAATTTCACGCTTGCCGACAAGGGCTTGATTGAGAATCCTTACGCCAAGGTTAAGGTAATCTCACGTGGCGAATTGAGTGCCAAGATCGATCTTGAAACTCAATTTGCTAGCAAAACCGCTGTCGAAGCCATCAAAAAAGCTGGTGGCAGCTTCAAAAAAGTTGCCGTACCACAGCGCCTTGCCGCTAAAGCTGAATAAAGGTTTAAGCTATAATTAAAGATATTTTCGCTCTGGAAATCACACTTTTCAGAGCGAAAACGAGCTGGTCTTTTGACGTTGGGAACTTTTCTCCCAGAAAAATGCCCAATTATAAAAAATAGCCCTTCCTTAGGGCTATTTTTGTGGTAAAATAGTAGATAGAAGTGAAGTTATGGGTCGTGTCACCTAATCGCCCATAATCCACCTAATGAAACTGAAAGACAGAAGAGTAGGGAAGTATGAATTTTAAGACTATATTTAAATCGCTGAAAAACAAAGACATGCTTAAACGCGTCTTGATTGTTTTTGGCCTGCTAATTGTTTACCGCTTTTTGGCTCATATCCCAGTACCGCTAGGCGAGCCTACCACTTTCCAAGAAGCCGTCCAGAATATTATCAAAACTTCTGATTTCGGCAGCTTCCTAAATCTCGTTTCTGGTGGCGGTTTGACTACTTTCTCGATTTTACTAGTTGGTATCTCGCCATATATTACCGCATCTATCGTAGTACAGCTCATTACCAAAGCTATTCCACGCCTAGAAGAATTATCTCAAGACGGCGAGACTGGTCGCCGCAAAATTAGCCAGTGGACACGCATTCTCACTGTGCCGCTAGCCATCGTCCAGTCAATCGCCTACATCTTCATTCTTTACCAGTCCGTGATTGCAGCCAATACTACAATGGCTTACACTCCAACTACCGCCGACTGGATGCTATCCGTTACTGCCATGGTAGCTGGTTCGATCGTCTTGATGTGGTTTGGCGAATTAATCACCGAGCAGGGCATCGGCAATGGTATTTCTATCATTATCTTTGCAAGTATTATTTCGCAGCTACCAAGCACGCTCACTAGTCTCGGTGCAGCCCTATTTGATACATCAGCTGGCGATTTGTCGCTCTTTGGCTGGATTACTTTGCCAGTCAACCCCACCGTCTTCTGGATCGTACTCGGCTTTGCCATTGCGCTTCTCATCGTTATTTACTTCCTAGTCAAACTAAACGAAGCCCAGCGGGTAATCACAATCAATTACGCCAAACGTGTGCATGGCAATAGTACCTATGGTGGCATCAAATCCATTCTGCCACTTAAATTGATCGCCGCCGGCGTAGTACCAGTCATCTTTGCAACCGCTTTCTTATCACTCCCCGCTCTCATTGGCCAGCTTATCCAAACTATCAATCCCGAAGGTACTTTTGGCACCACTTTAGTCACGCTTTTCACTGCTCCGTCCGCTAGCAACTTCGCCACTTACTATCCAGATGGCATTACCGCTCGATGGTTCTTATACCCAGCCCTTTACTTTATTCTCGTAGTAATGTTCACCTACTTCTACACTAGCATTATTTTCAACACCAACGAAATCGCCGACAACTTACAGAAACAAGGTGGCTTTATCGAAGGCGTCCGCCCTGGCAATCAAACTGCCCAATATCTTGGCAAGACTATCAATCGTCTAAATCTCTTCGGCGCATTGGCGCTTGGCATCATTGCTATGTTACCATTCGCTACAGATTATATCTTTATCGTGATTACCGGCAGCCCAATTGGCCTATCTATTTCCGGTACCGGTTTGCTAATTATCGTAACCGTTGCGCTTGAGAACTTACGTCAGCTTAACTCACGCGCGTTGATGGTAACTTATGACGAGTATAAATAAGTATAAAAAGAAGGGTGCGGCAAAAGTGGAAAACACAGCTAAATCAATCACGACCAAAAAAGTCGAGAATAAAACCAAAAAATCTGCGGAAAGTACGACCAAAAATCCCGCAAAATCTTCAAAACCCAAAAAGATGAAGCTACCCATTATGCGTAGACTGCACATTCGCCCACTTTATCTCATTGCTGGGGCCGTTGTAACCATTCTCGCAATCTTCTTTATTCGAGTAGCTCTCTGGGAACATAGTTATCTAGCCGCCAAAGAAGGCAGCGAGCGCGACGTCGTAAGCTCCACCATCGAAGTCAACGAAGGCAATGGTACCACCGAAGAAATCGACAGTACCGAACCCACCGTCCAAGAAGTCCAAGAATACATCGTTGCTCCTGATAAACCCCGCTATCTCAATATTCCGTATCTAGGCATTCACGCTCGTATCGTAGAAATTGGCCTAAAAAATCAAGGCGAGATGGCCACTCCGTACAATATCTTCGACGTCGGTTGGTATACCGGCTCTGGTTCGGTCTTACCCGGTCAAGACGGTGTATCTATCATGAATGCCCACGGCGGCAACCTTGGCTACGGTATTTTTCGCAACTTACCCAAACTCCCTATCGGCGAAACTATCCGTATTGAGATGGGCGATGGCCGCGTCTTTACCTACAAAGTCGTCGAAAGCGTCATCAAGAATTTAGGCGATGAAGCCAATCAATACATGAGTACCGCTTTTACGCCAGTTGCGGGGGCTAGCAGCACACTTTCTCTAATTACTTGTACAGGCGATTGGTGGGATAGTAGTCAGACTTATTCACAACGATTACTCGTTCGCGGCGCCAGACAGTAAGAAACACTATGGGTGGTATCAAGAAGACGCCAAATCAGAAGCAGCCCATCAATCAAGCTCCGGATTTGGCTTCACCGGAAACAGCAGAGAATTCTGCCGACACTCTCCACAAACTAGGTCAAGCTTCTCTAGCAAATGTCGCCGATCTCACTGACGAAGAGCTTGCCCAAATCTTGCAAGAAGAAGCCGAGCGAGCAGACAGTCTCGCTCCAGAATCAGAGAGCGATGAAGATTTAAATCTCAGCAGCGCTATAGATGATGAAGAAGAGATCGATTGGAATCCAGACGAAGACGCCGAGTTCATTCGTTGGCGAGCCGCAAAAGAACTCGAACCCACTTTCATCAATGCAGTCCAGCAGCTCGTAGAGCATAGCCAGAATCAAGACACTCGCTCTACTAATTTTGATAATTTCTTAATAGACGGAGAAATTCTCCCCCAACTCGCCGAACTTACCGACAATTCAGACACAGCAAACGAGTTCCAATATATCATGGAGAAAACTATTGAAGATTCTCTAGAAAAAGCAAACGGCGGTCCGCTTAGTCCAGATGCTGAAGATCCCTACTCTATCATGAGCCAACTCCTTTGCACCACTCTACAAACTGCCGCCCAGAGATATCTCGATCAAGATCTAAGTCCAGAAGATTTTAAGCTTTCTTGTCGCGTTGTCAATAATCTCGGCCTAAAAATCCCCCTTGAAGCTAGCGACTATACCGCTGCCAGTACCTTTAATGGCATAGATACCGAAAGTTACCAAACTCGCAAACAGTTTGAACAAGTCGGTATTGTTACCCAAGATT
>CAZUNS010000086.1:0-3599 GCA_964621655.1 uncultured Candidatus Saccharibacteria bacterium
GATTACTACAGGGCTAAAAGCTTATTGTCAGCCAGATGAGTTTTACTCAGTTATAAATCGAAGCTCTGGCGCTGGAAAAGGGTTGGTGCTGGCGAATGGAATTGGGATTATTGACGCAGACTACTACGGGAACTCAGAAAATGATGGGCATTTTCGGATTTTGGTTTTTAATGTTTCGGACCATGACATTACCGTGAAAAAAGGCGACCGCATCGCACAAGTGATATTTCAAAAATATCTTGTGACCGATAATGACGACGCAGCGGGTGAGCGCACGGGCGGGATTGGCTCGACGAATAAATAGATTAAGTATTGTTGCTTTTTCTCAGAGATAAATGTTGTAAAAATTACAACATTTTTTGGCAGTAGCATTGGGGTTTTGGATGAGGATTGTGTGACAAAACCAATAGATTATGCTTATGCTTGGCTTTTTGGGTGGGGTGTGCAATAATGAAGGTAAGGCTGGTGGAGGTAGATAGGTACACTTTCGGCTCTCGTTGTTTAAAATTTTAGGAGGTGAGAAACTTGGGTAGTTTTTCGCGCGTAATTAGCAGCGCACATATCCCGCGAGACAGTAACCAAATTACCATGAGCCAAGTCTGGCGAGAAGAGGTTTTCTTCGAAATGCTGAGACAGGGGTTCAAACGACGCAATCAAGAAAAGCCCTTGGCGATATTTGACGTTGATGATATCCTGCACTTACTCTGCTACGACATCGCTGAAGACCTCGAGATTGACGCCTCGCGCTTTTTGTACACTTTTTCGGTGCGTGATAACCCATTGCTGACAACATCGGAGAAGGAAGCTATCCTGGCTGCTTTTGCTGACCCCAAATATTTCCAGAATATCAAGTTCCTGCCGGGAACGGAGCGGATTTTGGAACCGCAAGAATATGGGGCTTCGGTAGGCATAGATAGCAACGCCTTTTCTGAAAGAATTGGTGAACTGAAGCGCGAGCAACTTTTGGCCGCCGTGCCAGGTTTGAAGCCAGAGCAGGTGAAAATCAACGTTATTCACCCCGGCGAAGCCCACAGTAAGTCGCTTGACCCGCGAACGACAATCCTGCATGACGACAGTCCATTTAATATGGAGCAGTCGCCGGCACTCTTGGGCTCGATGCCACGCTGGATGCCGTGGTCGTACTCCAATGAGGCGATGGACCAGCTGACAGGCAAGCTAGTGACCTGGCATGATGACCTAAACCAGATGATTGACTTCACCTGCGCGGCCGTGCAGGCCATGAGAAAGTGAGGCGAGATGAATGAACTCGGATGTAATATGGCTATACGAGGCACTGAAGCGCAAATTCGGGCATCTCGGAAAGATCGTTTTCGACCTAGACGATGTTGCACATGACCCCAACTGGCAAATCGCGCAATATCTTGGCATCGACTATGACGATGTCGTCGAGTTCCGCGTTCTTGAGAACGAGCGTCTGCCAATGGAGACCAGGCTAGCAATCAACGACTGCTACCGCGACCGGAGGTTCTTCCGAAACATTAAGTTCTATCCGGGTTTCGAGAAGATTATGGAGCTGGAGAAGAAATATCCCGTCCTGACGCAGGTTAACTCCAATTCGTTCGGTGTCGATATACGCGATGATAAGATTCGTAATCTCCAGCGAGCCGTACCCGACTTGCCGCCAAAGCAGATGCGCCTGGGGATAGTCGGAGAGCGGACTACGAGTCAAAAACGTTTCGACGATGATACGATTATCTTGGTGGACGACAGCCCGTACAACATCGCGCTTTCTCCTGCCCAGCTCAATATCGTGCCAATCCAGCCCTGGAACCAAACAGAAAAAGCGCTGGCCACTATGAAAGCCAAGCCAGTCCAGTTCGTCCCGAGAGGAGATTTCGGGGTTATCTATCTGGCCATCGACTCCTTCTTTATTAACCTCCTGTCTGCCACCTAAGTCTTGTTGCATGATTATTTTCCCGGAGAGAAGTGTTGTAAAAATTACAACAGTTTTTAACCGCAGCATCGGGGTCGGGATGTGGATTATGTAGCAACGCCTGCCACCTAACAAAACAGTAGCCTTGCACCTTAAAGCCCTCCACGCGGAGGGCTTTTTCTTAGTATCGAGTGATTTTGGGACGGTTAGGCTTTTGAGATTTTTTGTTGTTTGGATTAGGTTTTTGCTGATTGGGTTTATTCTTGATGTCGTTGACGGTTTTTGAGGAACTCGACTTGTGATTTTTGGATTTGTTTTGATTGTTCTGAGGCTTGGAATTCTGGTGTTTTGCCTTAGGTTTTGAGTTTTGATTATTAGGCTGTTTTTCTTTCTTGTCTTCTGGTTCTGGAGCGGCTACTTCTATCTTGGTAATTTCGATTTTGGAAGTTTCGACTTTTTCGGTGACTTTTTCATCTTCGTTTTCGAGGATGATTTCTTGTTTGGAGATTTCTTCACGAATTGCCTCGGTAATAGTATCGCCTAAGTCATTGAGAGTTTGTTTATCTTCGGGGCTAAGGTCGACTTTTTCTGGCTCAGTATTGGCTTTTGGAGCTTTTGACTTGGTTTCTGGCTTTTCTACGGAGTGGTCTTTGGTTTCTGCTGATTTTTCTTCTGAGAGGTCCTTGACTTCTGTTGGTTTTGGCTTTTGCGGAGAAGTGACGGTGGGGATTTCGCGCTCGACAATTTCTTGGCCGTCTTCGTCGACTTCGATAACTTTGAGATGTGGCAAAACGACATATTTTGCTAATTTGCCGCTCATGATGAAATCTAGTATATATAATATATAGCCAAAAATAAGGATTAGTGTGCAGGCAGCTATCATGAGGCACGCGGCTGGCCAGATACCAAAATCATGAAAATTAAAGAGTTCGAGCGGATAGAGGAACTCCGCGGTGCTCGGCAGCATCTCGGCGGTAAAAATTATTGTCGCCGCGTAAGTAACCGGCAAGGCTAGACCATAAAACGGCATCATCACTTGCCAGCGACCTTTTTTGACGAAAAACAGCCAATCGAGCAAAGTTAAGACTAGGAAGATGAGGCTAAGTATCAGCACCACCCAGCCACTCGAGTCTGGCATTTGGAAATTATTAGCCACCAAAACCAATGTCGCTCCGCCAGCGAGTGTGAAGATGGAGATAATCAGCATACCGTTAATGACTGGACAGATACTTTTGCCAACGAGTCTATTTTCGCTCAGTGCTAAAATCAGTGCGGAACTCAGATAATAGACCGCCGTTCCAAACAAAACCCAAGTCGGGAAAAGTCGCAAAGCTACGGTGCCGTATTGGCTTAGCAAATACCACTCTAAAATCAAGGCGGCGGCGCCGATAAAAAGCTTGAAAGAAGCGGCCAAAGGTTTGTTTTGGATATACATAACTTTATTATAAAGCATTTTTGGAAAAATATGGGTAGTTTTTTGAAGTTATTTTTGACTTTCGCGATAAGTTTCGATGGCTTCAGCTAAGGCTTCGTGGCCAAGCACAGAACAGTGAAACTTGTGCTTCGGCAAGCCGCCGAGATAAGCGGTGATTTCTTCGGGGCCGATTTTTAAGGCTTCGTCGAGTGTTTTGCCTTTGGCAAGTTCCGACAAGGCAGAAGTGGAAGCGATGGCGCTGGCGCAACCGTAAGTTTTCCATTTGACGTC
>CAZUNS010000087.1:0-3558 GCA_964621655.1 uncultured Candidatus Saccharibacteria bacterium
GGGTCGAAACTCGACAACACCACCATACCTGGTGTATCATCCACCATAATATCAACACCAGTCGCGCGCTGCAAAGCTTGGATATTGCGACCTTCCTTACCGATAATCCGGCCTTTCATATCGTCATCTGGTAATTTCAGGGCCGTAATGGTGCGATCAGCCGTCACTTCCGACGACATACGTTCCATAGCCGTGAGCAAAATTGCTTGCGCAGTCTCATCAATTTCGTGCTTGATCTCTTTTTGTTCCTTCACTACCAAACCAGCCAGATCCTGCTTAATATCGCGCTCGGTCATTTGCATAAGTTTCTCGCGGGCATCTTCTTTGGTCAGGCCAGCAATCTTCTCCAATTTATCTTGCTGTTTCATGCGAATTTCACGCACTTCGGTCTTCAAATCGTCCAATTCTTTTTCTTGGCGAGCTAAGCGCTCGGTCTTTTTCTCGAGCTGATCAAGTTTGTTGTCGAGATTGATTTCGCGCTCTGATAAACGGTTTTCGGTGTTTTTCCATTCACGACGACGCTCATTTTCTTCTTGGCGGGTCTTCGTAGCAATTTCTGCTGCGTCGTTTTTGGCTTTGGAAATAATATCTGATGCTTCATTCTTTGCTTTACGTACTAAATCATCAGCTTTTACTTTTCCCCCATTTTCGTTTTTCTTGTTGTAGCCATAAAGACCGCCGGCGCCCAACAAGGCACCACCAACCAAGGCGATGATTACAAATAAAAACTCCATCTCGGATACCTTTCTAATTGTTTGCCGACATTTTCCTGATGCCAGCGGGATAACAAATAACTATAAATTAATAAAATTCTACTTTTATTATAACATACTTTTGCAAAAACTATGTTATTTCTTTCTCTCGCAAATCGTTTGCTTTGAGAGACACGTTAAATTTATAATTATTTCTTTGGGGCGGTGATATTGGCTGGTCGACCATAATCTGGGATAATAATCTGATGTTGCTGTCCATTTTGGTCGAAAAGTGGAATTTGTAGCTGGTCAGCCAAAGTGTTTACTACGGCTGCACCAATTCTTAGCCCGGTAAATGACCCTGGACCTGCGAAAAATTCGATTTCAGAAATATCTTGCCAATCTGCTTGATTTTTTACCAATTTTTGATGAATAAATTCAAAAATCCCTTCTGCTAATTCGTGCTTGGCTTCCCAGATATATTCTTGCTCGTCCAATCGTAGTATGCAAGTATCAGTCGACGTATTTAAGTACATGCGCATATTATTTAATCACTTTCTTGGCATTATCATTCATTTTGATTTCACGACTGCCATCTTCATTCAAGACTAACTCGAGACGCATTTTGCGTTCTGGCAATAAATCTGCCACATCACCACCCCACTCCACGACAATCACCGCATTCTGCATTGATAGAGCTTCGGCCAGTTCGTCACGCATAATACCAGGATCGTCTAGGCGATAAAAGTCATAATGAATTAACTCTCCCGTGGAGCCATCCTGCGAACGATTAAATCCATAGCGTTTGGAAATGGTGAAACTTGGACTAGTCACTGCATCTATTACACCTATGCCTTCAGCAAGACCACGTGTAAAAGTAGTTTTGCCTGTGCCCACATCACCCACCAACTCAAAAACTGCGGGCAGGGTAATTTGTTGCGCAAAGCGTCTGCCTAGTTCAATCATTTCTGGTTCGGAAGTAATTTTCATGAAGTTATTATAGCATATTATCTTCATTTGCGCTAGCTAGGTAAGTTTTGTGCGCTTTGAACTTTAGCGAGATAGTATGACTCTTGAAAGTTACGGTGGATTTTCTGCTAAGCCAACGTCGGCCTTTGCGCGCTTAGTTGTACGCCGTCGCAATACTGGCCCCACCAAAAACACCAAAACTGGCAGATAAATCAGAAAAACTCGAATATCGGCGGATGGTGGGTTAATAATGAAGGTGGTTTGCTCACTTAAGAAGTTTACTACCCAGATATGCAAATCCAACAGCCAAATCGTGGGCTGTGCGATGATGCTAGCCAAAAATGGCCAAAAGCTCGCTACACCAGTTAGCAACATCAATAACATTGCGTATGGTAAGGTTGGTAAGATAATGAGATTTGCTACCAAAGCCAAGAATGACAACGAGCCAAAATTGTAAATCAGAATTGGCGCACAGATTAAACTCGTAGAAACGCTAGTTACGAGCATTGATGCTAGCCAAGGCGGTTTCTTGCCACCGTACAACAGGCGTGTAATGCGGGGTGATACGATTAAAATTCCGAAGAATGATGCAAAGGAAAGTTGCCAACCTAGATTAAGTAAGAACGTTGGGCTGAGCAAAAGTGTAATCATGGCTACTAGAGCGATCAATCGCAATGGCGTAAACTTTCGCCCCACATAGCCTGCCATGAGCGACAAGCTCGCCACCAAGGCCGCCCGCGTCATTGAAGGAGTAAAACCCACAATGAGCACGAAGGCCAAGATCATGAGTAATGCGAACATGGTGCCAGCAAATTTGGAAATTCGACCAAAAACTTTCTTGGCCGCGCCAATCAAGATTGCCAAATGTGCTCCCGACGCCACCACCACATGCGTCATGCCTACCGCTTGCAAAGCTTCGGCAAAGTCTTCGGGCAGACCAGATTTGGCGCCCATGAGATAGCCCATGCCCAAATCCACTTCTGGCGATGGGACAAACTCACTGACACGCTCAGCAAATTTCCGCTTAAACTTGGCAAAGATGTCGCCGACACCGGCTCGCTCAGCCGCCAATAGCTGCGCGCGATAGATTTTGCCAACATAAGTGCCGAACCCTTCACCGAGTTTGCCTTGCAAAAGTATTAAGTCCGAACGCTCTAAAGCCGCTCGGTCGGCAATCGTGACATACATAGAACCCGCGACACTAAGAAAATTGGATTGTTCTAGGAAATTTGTGATCGTTCCCTTCGTAGTATCGGCGATGGTGCTTGGGTTTTCCACAGATTTACCGGATTTTTCCACATCTGCGCAATAATTTTCCACATTTTGGTCGATTCTTTCCACATTTTTAGAAAAGTTTTCCACAGTTCTGCAAAAGTTTTCCACAAGTGAGTCGGAGTTTTCCACAGGCTCGGAAGATGGTATAAAAATCTGTAAATTCTGTAATTTTGCAACCATGGCACTTTTGCTCGTATCGGGATCATCACTTAGCTTTCCCGCCAGGATGATTTGCTGATTTTGCAAGGATGCTAAAAATTCCCGTCCCTTAAATTCCGCACTCACTCGATAATTGCCAATCACAAATCCCGCCAGGGTAGCCAAAATCGCCATCATAATGCACGAATGCCGCAAACAGAAAAGAATAGTAAGCAGCGCTACAACAAGCAGCCATAGTACATCTACAAAACTTTGCTCCGTGATTACGCCTAACACTAGCCCAACAATCACACCCCACACTGCCGTATAAAAGCACCAGCTCGGATGAATTGTTCTCGTTACTTTGCGCCACATGTCAGACAATATAGCATATTTTTGCGCAAACCTACAAGCACTAGAGTAATCAAAATACCGGAAGCATTAAGAACGTGTAGCACATTTTGCGAAAAACACCAAGCAATAG
>CAZUNS010000088.1:0-3543 GCA_964621655.1 uncultured Candidatus Saccharibacteria bacterium
ATAATAAGCGCTTGTTTTTTAGTCAATTTTGCTTTCATATGTTATAATAAATATATCACAAATAATTTAATTGGTTAATATAGATATTGCAAGTGGAGCAATATCTTGTGTTCAGCCGATCATAAATAATTTTGGGAGTTAAATGACAAAGACAACAATTGACGGTCTTCGCGTGCGAGAATCGAAGCCAAAGCAACCAAAAAGTCTTGAACAGACTTCGAATTCGCATGTCGCTAAGTTGTCTTCTTCACGTAGATCTGCTACACAATCTCGTCGTACTTCTTCTATAAAGTCTGTCAAAAATACAGCTGGTGATTTTCTTGATCCGGTAAAAACTTTTAATTTTGATAGCGAGGCAATTTCTCCAGATACTGAGACCACTAATGATGCTGATTGGTCGGATCTTTTGAATACTATTGAACAAACTCCAGCCGATGAGCAACTCGCGTTGCCAAGCCGACTTGCTGATAATTCTGGCGAGAATTTTCTTAGTGCTTGGAACGACGAAGACAAAACTGATTTCTTAAACACGGCTATCACAAAAAGCGAGCTAGACGACGATGAAGAAACCGACGAGCCAACTCCAAAGCGTAGCCACAGACGGTATAAGCCACGCAAAAAACATCATTTTGGTCGGATTTTTGCCATCTCGTCGATTTGTTTACTTTTGATTGGCGGTGGGATTCTTTACAAGTGGGGAGACGAGCTGATTATGCGCTTGACGGGCGGTAATTCGGGGCTTTGGGACGCAATTCATTCGATGGTTTCTGACGAAGTTCCCTTCCAAACTGACGAAAACGGCCGTACTAATATTTTGGTTTTTGGTACTGAAGGTTACAACATGAACGGTGATACGGCCTATGGCGCTCACGATGGCGCACAGCTTACTGATTCGATCATGGTGATCAGTCTCGACCAAAACACCAAAGATGTTGCCCTACTAAGTCTCCCCCGTGATCTCAAAGTGCGTTCAGCCTGTTCGGCTGGCAAAATCAATGAAGTTTTTTGGTGTCACAATCAAGATGGTACCAAAGAAGAAGCTGGCGCTCAAGCTCTGATGAAGCAAGTTAGTGAAGTTCTAGGAATTGATTTTCAATATTATGCGCATATTAACTGGGCGTCATTAATTGACATCATCGATACGATTGGTGGCATTACGGTTACACTGGACGAAAATATTGCCGACTATAATTATACTGGTGCCGTCGCCCAAGCTGGCGTACCGATGGAAGTTAACGGCGAACAGGCTCTAGGCTTAGCGCGAGCTCGTCACGGTACGGTAGGTGGCGATTTTACGCGCGGTAATACGCAACAAAAAATTGTTGAAGGTATTGTGAATAAGGTTCTCCAAAATGGAATTGGGATTTCTGGGGCTTTAGATTTACTAAACATCCTAGGTGATAACTTACGTTCTAACTTCTCTACCGACAATATCAAAGCTGGACTACGCGTACTTTCTGGCTTTAACATGGCAAATATTCGACAAGTTCCTTTGGTTAATTATGATACCAACACCTTCTATATGACTACCGATACGATTAATAATGTCTCTTATGTTGTACCGGCGGCAGGAGTTAATAATTATAGTGACATTCAACGTTATGTGGCGGAGATGTTTAGTAGTAACCCTACGGTACGAGAGAATGCCAGAATCGTTGTACTAAATGCTAGTGGACAATATGGTGTGGCTGGAGCTGAACGCGAAAGATTACAAAGCGACGACTATGATGTGGTAAGTATCGGTGACGCCGAACTTGGGGTTTGCCCAGAAAGTTATTGCGTCTATGCCGTCAATGAGAACTTCCCCAATACTTCTAGCACTCTGGCGGAACGTTATGGGGTTTCTGTTCGCAACATTACTGAGCTTCCCGAAGGTATCACGCCAGGAGAAACTGACTTTATCATCATTCTAGGGTTTAGAGGCGACGAAGTTTAGAAGCTAAGAATTATGGACTTAGCTTCTAAAAGCTCCGCTAAATTTTATAACTAAAAAGATTAGTCGTTAATCTTCTCAACGAAGAGTTGGCGCGCTTTACCTTCGCCTTCGGAATGGGTTTTGATATCTGAATAATCTTGAGCAACCTTATGTACGATACGACGATCAGCGGCATTGAGATTTAGAACTTTCGTCTTGCCGGTTACCCGTACTTCTCGGATCCAGTTTTCTGCTTGCTCAGCAATGCGGTCAGCACGCTGACGTTTGTAATCGGCTACATCGACGTTTACCCGCGTAACTTCGGCATCACGACTAGTGAGCGCCATCGAGACGATGTGTTGTAAGGCGCGCAAATTATTAGCTTCTTTACCAATCAATAATGAGTTCATTGATGTGGATGGAATGGCTAGTTGAATTACTTCATCATCAATCGTAGAATCGACTGCTACATTAATACCAAAAAACGACAGTAAATCTTCTAGATACTTGGTCGCAAAACGGATTGATTCGTCTTTGTTCATAATTAACTCCTTTTCTTTTTATGACCCTTCCGACTTTTGACAGAGATATGAGTCACATTGACGCCCGCCTTGCCAGACTCACTTTTGGTGGAGTTTTTATTTTTTACCCATCGATTACTAGTATCAACAACTTCGCCTTCTTGAACTTTTTTGAGCTCGCGAATAATTTGTTTATCAGCCGCTACTTCCATTTCTTGCTCACTCTTATTGAGAATATGGCGTTGCATTACTACTGTCATTAAATTACTAATTAGATAATAGAATACTAGAGCACCTGGCAAGTTAATCATTAATAACAACATAAATACCGGCATCATGTAAGACATCTGTCCAGAAACAATTTGATTTAATTCATTCTGGTCTGGCTCCGCGCCATTGGCTGCTTCTTGCATAATCTGGCGGAAAGTCTTGCCTTTTTTCTTTTTGGACGGCATTTGCTGACGCGATACCCAGAACTGAGTTAAAGCTGACGCTAATGCAAACAACATAATAACTACGGCGCTAATTGAACCAAAGCCAGCCTTAGTGTCTAGTCTAATCACTCCGAACAAAGTTGGATGAAAATCATATTCTTGTTTTTCTTCGGCGTTAGTATCTTGATTTAGATATGGCTCTTGGAGCTTAATCACTTCATCAATGCGCTCCATTTGCGCAATTGGCGCATAAGCTCGCAAAGCTAAATTATCGGTCGGCGTAGGCAGAACCATTACTCGTACCGCTGTGTACAACGCAATAAAAATCGGCAGCTGAATCAATAGCGTTAACATCGAACGGAATGGCTTGATATTGTTCCGTTTGTATAGGTCCATAGTTTGTAAGGACTCGAGCTGACGATTGCCATTACAATTCTTCTTAATTTCCACTAGCTCTGGCTGAATCTTGCGCATGAGACGTGTCTGGTGAAGTTGACGTTTCATCAGTGGCCATAAACAAATTTTAATTAATACTGTAAAGAGAATAATTGCAACGCCAAAGTCGCCCACTAAACCGTAAATCAAGAAAAGTATATTCGTGATAGGACGAACAATTATCATATCAATAAATGCGAACATATATCTATTATAACATACTTATCAGATAAAACTA
>CAZUNS010000089.1:0-3543 GCA_964621655.1 uncultured Candidatus Saccharibacteria bacterium
CTCTTCTGTACTCTCCGGCACGAAGAAAATCTTCAAAGCATTAATCATATTTAATAATATATCCCAAACCGCCGCGTTTTCGTTGGCGAATTTTGGCAGTAAATCCGCTAGCGATGCCGAAGCTACCACTTGCGCCTTGGTGAGCAAGGAACGGTCGATTAATAAGCGTAGCTTTTGCTCTAAACTTAGCTCGTCGTATTGCGCCAACTTGCGATCAAATGCATCACGCGATAAATCTAATATATAATGTCCGGACATATCGTCTTTGATTTCGGGCAAAGGCCATTTAGTATCGTCCGTCGTGCCGTTAAGCAAAAATCTCTGCTGTGCCCACCAAGCCGTATCGCCATTCTGGCAAAATTGTAAACTCGGATAGCCTGGTTGTGAAATCCAAGCGTGCATAAATTCTTTGACATCAAACTCGGCATACTTTTGTAAACATTCCCAAAGGTTATCGCCGATGGTGTTTTGATATTGATATTGCTGGAAATAATCTTTAACCCCGCGATAGAATTGATCTTCGCCCATGTTTTTGATCAACATTAGAATTAACCGCGCGCCTTTGGCATAGACAATCGCACTGTCAAATAATGTAGCAATTTCGGCGGGATCGTAAACTTCTTGTTGTACAGCTTGCACGCCCGGCAAACAATCTCGACACAAAGCCGCCATGCAATCTCGAGTATAGAAATCTTGCCAAGCTTCAAATTCCGGATATAATGCGTCCACCGCATAATATTCCATAATCGTCGCGAAGGATTCATTGAGCCATAAATCATTCCACCATTCCATTGTTACCAAATCACCAAACCATTGATGCGATAGTTCGTGCGCCACTGTAACGGCTACGGATTGTTTGGTATCAACGGCGGCATTAGGCTCGGCTAGCATACAGGATTCGCGATAAGTTACTAAGCCCCAGTTTTCCATGGCACCCGCTTCAAAATCCGGCAAAGCCACTTGGTCTAATTTATTAAGTGGATACTTGATACCAAATTTATTATCATAATAATCTAGCGAGCGTGCGGCAACTTCGTTCGCAAATTCTAGTGTGCTCTGATTTTGATTCAACGCACAATACGATGCGACTTTTACGCCATGTTGATTTGTGGTTTCGACTTTGTGGAATTTACCAATCACCCAAGCTAATAAATAAGTTGACATACGCGGAGTGGGCGCGAAAATAAATTTCTGCTGATCGTTTTCTGATAAAGTTTCTACAAGCTCGGTATTGGCCAACACTACATCGCCATTTTCATAATCGGCCAAAATTATTTCTAAGACAAATTGCGCTTTGGCGGCTGGTTCATCAATACACGGAAAACATTCTCGCGCATAATGCGATTCAAATTGTGTAGTAATGATTTTTTCTTTTTTACTATTAAAAATATAGTTTGATAAATAACAGCCTTGCAAATTTTGATTAATTTTATTTTCAAAATTTATTTTTAATTCAATTTTGTTAATTTCATCCGCATTTTGGGTTTGAAAAAAATTTTTTATTTCCAAAATGTCGTTTTTTTGCGTAAAATCGCAGGTTTCGAACTCTGAAAAATTTTTGTAAATTAAGTTTTCGTCGCAATTTGCAACTTTTCGGGCTTCGATATTTTTTATTTTTGTATTAACGCAGTGCAATTTGATAATATCCGCGCGTGGTTCACCATAAATTCTCACGCAGCCATTCAGCGTTTCGGTTTGTCGATTAAAGTTTAGGCTCAGTTTATAAGTTTCGGGAATAAAATATTGTAGTAGTCGTTCCATTTGCGGCCTTTCTGAATATTAATTATATTAAATTACGCGCGACACTTCGTCTAAAGTCGTCTCTCCACGTAGTGCTGCCATTATACCACGTTGTTCCAAAGTTAGCATGCCGTGTTTGCGAGCGCTGCGCTCGATGGCGGCTTGGCTAACGTCTTTTAGGTCACCCCGCAAGAAACCTTGAATATCTTCCGATACCATCATTTGTTCCATTAAAACCATACGACCTTGATAACCAAACGGAGCGTCTTCGGTAGGCTTAGGACGATACAAAGTAATGTCGCTAAAACCAATACCTTCAACTCCTTCCATCTTGCTACGGATATAATCAATCGTGGCGGCGTCGGGTTTGTAGGGTTCTTTGTGGTCGGATAATTTGCGTACTAGACGCTGCGCGACTAGTAAACGAATTGAGCTGGCAAAAATCGGATTGACACCAATTAAATCGATCATGCGCGAGAACGCTGCGGCCGTAGAATTGGCGTGGAATGACGACAATACTAGATGCCCCGTGATTGAAGCCTGGATAGCGGTCTTGGCCGTATCGGCGTCGCGAATTTCGCCCACCATCACTACGTCCGGATCGAGACGCAAGACCGAACGCAAGCCTTCGGCAAAAGAACCACCATCGTTCGTATGAATCGGGATTTGCGAAATGCCAGTAATACCATACTCAATCGGATCTTCTAGCGTAATAATCTTGCGGTCAGTACTATTTAGAGCGTTCAGAATCGAATAAAGTGTAGTAGACTTACCAGAACCAGTCGGACCAACCATCAAAACCAATCCGCGCGGGTGCGAAATTACTTCACGCAAGGTAGTCATTTCGTCGTCAGAAAGCCCCAACAAATCTAGATTTAGTAAACTTTCATCAAAGTTAAACAAACGCAGTACTGCATCTTGGCCGTACATAGTTGGAATTGTCTCGACGCGGATATTTAATAAGTGCGATACGCCATCACGATGAATATCTTGCTGCATATGGCCAGATTGTGGTTTGTCCGAGGCGGTAGAGACATTGGCCCGCGCCGATAACTCGCCCATAAAGATGCGGTAACGCTCCTTATCAATATTGGCAACGGGATGCAAAATACCATCTACGCGCATACGAATCCGAATCTCATTACGCATATTTTCGATATGAATGTCCGAAGCGCCCAGACGGTCGGCCTGATCGATCAGGAAATTAAAAACTTTTTCGGTCGAGACGGTATTTAGCGTGCGGCTGACTTCAGCAATCGTCTCGGAATCACCTTCGGAAGCAATTTTGATATCGTCATAAATTGTCTCCTTGGGTGGGTCATAACGCAACATAAAAGTCTGAAAAGCGGATTTAGAGATCAAGAAGAAAGCCACGTGTGCACCCTTCTCGGAGTATTCGCGCTGCATCTTGGGTATTAAGCTGCTTGGCGTCTGGCTTGTGATCATAAAACGAAAAGATAAATCTTCGTCGCCAACCTGCAGGGGGATAATACTATCCTTGCGCATCTCGTCGACGCTAATTACATCAGGAATTAATGGTATCGTCTGCTCGAAAGAACGCGTATCTAGATAGGGCAAGCCCAAAATACTAGCTCGTCGCTTAGTTGCTTCTTCTTCATTCTCGCGTCGCTTGCGCTGAACTTCTTGCTCGTTCATTAATATATAATCCCATCACAATTATGCTTACTATCTACCAGTATAACATAGAATTAGGCGCAATTTATAAGAAAAATTCCTAAAAATTAGTGTGTCGGTACTCAAATAGATCGTGTACACTCCAAGTAGTAAAATAGTATTTGGAAA
>CAZUNS010000090.1:0-3484 GCA_964621655.1 uncultured Candidatus Saccharibacteria bacterium
ATATGGAGGAAGTTTTTAACTATCTCAAAGCCCTAGAAGTCAATTTTCTCACTACGAGAAATGGCGAAGGTGTTAGTTGCCGTCCGTTCGGCGACCCAGTAAAGTTTAATGGCAGAATCTATATGTTGACGCACGTCGAGAAAGATGTTGCGAAGCAGCTTGCTGCCGATAATCATATTTGTATCGTAGCCTACAATTCTGAAAAGGAGAACTGGTTACGAGTTTTTTGCGACGTAGTTGATGATAGCGATAATATCGCCGCCAAACAAGCTATTATTGATGAGTTTGACTGGGCGGAAGAAGCGGGCTACACGCTGGATAACCCTGGCTTTAAGTGTTACTTTCTTGCTAACGCGAAGGCTGAAATTCGTGATTGTGATGGGGCGGTGCAGGTAAGCTATGAGTTCTAACGCAAAAGTTATTGTTGGGGTAGTCGTTGAAAAAGATGGCAAGTATCTATTAGTGCAAGAGGCGTAGGAAAAATGTCGTGGCAAATGGAATCTGCCGGCCGGACATCTAGACCCGGGTGAGACTATCGTGAAAGCTGCAAAACGCGAAGCTAAAGAAGAAACTGGATGCGATGTTGAGCCAATCAGTATTTGTCAAATCGGTAATCGGGTATCTGCAGACGAAGTATTTGTGTCTGTTATCTTTACGGCACAGCTCGTGCATGAAGCTATTGCGTTTGATGCTGCAGAAATTTTTGACGCGAAATGGTTTTCTTATGAAGAAATTATTGCTATGAGAAGTGAAATTAGAAACGAAGTCTTGATGCTTGGTGCAATCGGCAATGTTCGGAATGGCCTTGTCGCACCACTAGATATTATTAATCCGTACTAGAGAAAATTGATAATGAGAGAAAATTATTTTTTAATCCACGGCAGTTTTGGTTTGCCATTCGTGAATTGGTTACCGTGGTTACGTAAAGAATTACAAAATCGTAGTATGGACGTCTATACACCAGATTTTCCGACTGGCGTCGGCTATCAGAATTATGAGAATTGGAGCAAATTGCTGAAAGTCTATCTTGACGCTGGGCTAATTACGGAGAATACAACTATTTTTGCGCACTCTATCGCACCAGTTTTTATCTGTAAGTTCTTGATAGAAAATAAAGTTAAAATAAAGAGGCTGGTGTTCGTTTGCGGTTTTAATAATTATCTTGGCATAGATACGGAATATGATGATGTGAATCGGGGAATGTTTTTGGAAAACCTTGCTGATGTGAAGCAATATTGTGATGAAATTGTATGTTTCTATACCGAGAACGACCCCTATGTAAAATATGATGCCGAGAAGGAGTTTGCTGACACTATTGCTGCCAAACAAATCATTATTAAAGACGGCGGACATCTCAATTCCGAAAGTGGTTATCGAGAATTCCCAGAATTATTGGAGTTTGTATGAAACTTATTGCAACTCGGCATGCTGAAACTAACTACAATGTCAAAGATTTAGTAAATTATGATCCGGCCGTAGATGTACATTTGACCGACAAGGGTATTAGGCAGGCAGACGAACTCGCCGAACAATTGAAAGATTTTAAGTTTGATAAAATTTACATCTCGCGATTGAGACGCACGAAACAAACTGCGGATGCTATCAATCGCTATCATGGACAAGATTTGGTGGTGAATGAATTGCTGGACGATACTAGAAACGGTTTTGAAGGCCGGCCATGTAGCGAAGCTAAAGGTTGGCGTGATGCGCAATCTGACCCGGTGGCCGCGCGCTATCAAGGAAAATACGAATCTGTCAGTGACATGACAAAACGCGTGCGTACATTTTTGGATTATCTGAAAGAAAATCATAACGATGACGAAACGATTTTAATCGTTACCAGCAGCCATATTATTAAGCAGTTGCGTTTGCTGAATGGCGAAATCACTATGCAGGAATTGCTTAATGCGCCAGCAAAACATGCTACATATTATACTTTTGATATAGAATAATATCTTTGGGACGAAAAATAGAAGAATGTTATAATAAAACAAAGAGAAGTTACAGTTTATAAATGTGAAAGGAGAATTGATAAATGGTTCATTTAGTATATTGCGATGATAAATCAAAAGAATTAGACAAAATTTTTGATGACTGGCTCATTATCGATAAAATTGAAGATGTGGTTGTGGGGACGAGTATTCCATATAATTACGACAAGTCGAGATTTTAGGGAGAGAATAATTAATATGAAAAATCAAAAGATGATTATTGGTGGGGTTTGTGCGGTAGTAGCAGTTGCAGCGGTAGTAGGTGTTTTGTTGTTAGGTAACGCAAATGATAGTTCTGATGCGGATAATTCAGGCATAGATGCTAGTCAAGAAGTTGCGAATGCAAACTACACTATCGTCGAAACTATGCAAAAAGTCAAACCGACCAACACACAGGAAGAAATTACCGAGATTGTCGGGTTTGAACCGACGGTTGATGCTATGATTGGCAGTGATCCGATTTGGAAATTCGACAAGAATAACTGGATTAGTTATAAGACATCTAGCGATGGTAAGGTAACTGTTCAGGCTACTATCGACAAGGAGAGCCTTAAGGATGAAAATATCCAGTTCCCGTCGGCGAGCGATCTGCAAAAAGATTTGAATAACGGTTCGTTTACCTACGAAGAGCTGGTTAAAAAAGTTGGTGGCGAGGGGACTTTGACTACTGTTTCTACTGGTTCTAAGAGTTATACTTGGGTTGATAAGAACGGCCAAAAGCTCGGTGCTACTTTTAATGGGGAAACTGGTAAGTGTACCGTGGCTAGTTACCGGTAGTTCAAGACTGAGTCAGTAATAAAAAACACTGCTAGGGTTACAATTGCGTTGCTGAGTATTATTGGGGTAAGTGTTGCATTTATGGTTTAAACAAGAAAGGGAATATGAAGAAAAACTTGATCTTAAAAATAGTCGGTATTATAATGTTGACCGTTGCTGTAAAAGGAACGATATTCGTCCTGACAGACAGGGAATTTGATTACGATGGAATACTGATGCCGTTCGTTTATACGATGCTAGGAATATTCATTTTAGCTACTTTGTTTATGCTCTGGCTGGGGTTTATCAAAAAGTCAAAAGCAGAGCGCTAAAAATGGAGAATAAAAGTTGTTAAAGTTGCGGTTTTTAAGCGTATCATTAGCATCTGGTAGGGCACAGTGCAATAGGCATTAATAATGTTTTTAGAGGGAAATGGCTAAATATGCGAGAAAAAATGTCCTGACATGGTTGTATCATCAAACACTTTAAGACTAAATAGCTTCTAGATGTCATTCTAGGCTTAATTGTGGAAATACATAAGATATACGACAAGCCGCCGGTAGAAAAATGTTATAATAAGATAAAGGGAAATTGTTATTTGAAAGCGAGATTTAATATAAAAAAGATGGAGCTAGTTATAGTAGGGATTCTTACCCTACTACTAGCATTTATGGACATAACTGGGCTACCCAGTGCCTTATTTATAAATGTTGATTTTTTAGACATCACACCTTTTT
>CAZUNS010000091.1:0-3459 GCA_964621655.1 uncultured Candidatus Saccharibacteria bacterium
ACAATACACCATTCGGAGTACGTACTACAATGGCAGCGTTACCCGGAATCGAATGTAAAGTATGAATAAACTCCACACTCAAATGTTCGCTAACCTTAATCACTTCATGCTTAAACGGATCAACCGGCTGATAATTTAGCTCTGGCACATCACCTAGCTCCGACATTTGCTTCTGGATCATCCCCACCGTAAACGGCGTGGCATAAATCGGTGTCAAAGGGTTAAATTTTGGCAAAAGATGCCGACAGGCCCCAATATGATCAAGGTGAGCATGAGTAAAACAAATTGCCTTCACTCTATCTCGATTATCTTCTAAATACTGAATATCCGGCACCATATAGTTTACACCTGGATAATCCGGCCCCGCAAAGAGCGACCCCATATCAATAATCACGATCTCGCCCTTATACTCGATGATGGTCATGTTTTTGCCAATACCAAACTCCCCTACACCACCCATCGGGATCACCCGTACCGCATCCGGATTTGGGCGTGCCGCACGCAGCTGCGCACTAGTCACTTGATTACCATCATAGCCATTATAGCGACTTTTATTGACCGGAATACCGATAATATGCTGGGTAGCCTGCGCATTTACATCTTGCGAGAGCATCCGCTGATGATGTACCATCTCACCCTTACGCACCGAAACACCCAAACCAGCTTTTTTGCTAACTGGCGCCTTTGCGCTAGTTTTAGCCGCAGTTTTTGGGGCTTTAGAGCCCTTTACAGCGCCTTTTTGGGCAGTCTTTTTGTGAGTGGCCATGGTACGGCCCTCTGATTTTACAGCGGCCTTCTTGGCCTTATTAGTGGCCTTAGCCGGCGTTTTAGCGCTAGCAGTTTTGCCTGTAGTCTTATGTTTAACCAATTTCGCATCTTTCCCACCTTCCGCAAAATTAGAGTTGAAGTTACGCTTTTGAGCCTCTTCAAACTGCTTTTTAATGTCTGGCAGACGTTCATCACGCATTTTCATCAAGCGCGCACGTCGCTCAGCTTCTTTATTATTCATAAATTTCCTCGTTTTATATTATCCAATCCCCCCAAGTCTGTATCAGATATATCTATTATAGCAAAGTCGCCGTTTTTTGACAAGATTTGACTTTTTATAATAATTATATCTACCTTTCGCAGCCCAAAAATAGAAAAACACGAAACCTCAATATCAATCTTGCTTCAGCGCAGCAAATTTCTCCGTCATCGTCGGATTTCCCCGCGTCAAACGCTTAATCGATAAATCATCCAGTTTATTCCCCGCGGTATTGAAGTTTTTAATCGTTTGTTGCAAAGCATCGCGCGTATTCTCCAGTTTTTTAATACTATCTTCAATTTCTTTGATTGCTTTTTGAAAATTCTTTGTCGCGCGTTCAGAATTAATACTAAAACTCGTTTTCCAATCTTCAATCCGGTTCTCAAAATCCGTAATATCAATATTTTGCTCACGCACTTCGGCCAGCTCGGCCTTGTATTGCAAAGAATTCAGCGCCGCGTTACGCAAAATCGTAATTATCGGAATGAAAAACTGCGGCCGAACTACATACATTTTATTATAACGATGCGAAACATCAACAATTCCCGTATTATAAAGCTCACTATCCGCTTCCAACATCGAGACCAAGATCGCATATTCACACTTTTTCTCCTGACGATCTTTGTCCAGCTCCTTCAGGAAATCTTCATTTTTGTGCTTTGTAGCCGTAGTTTCATTCTCATTTTTCATCTCAAACATAATGGAAATAATCTCATTACCATCTGCATCACATTCGCGATAAATATAATCACCTTTGCTACCACTCGAGCGCGAAACCTCATTATCTTTTTCAAAATACGCTCGCTGAAAAGCCGTAGCTCGCAGCTGATTAAACTGCGTTTCGCAATGTTGCTCTAGACTCTCACCAATCATCTTCGTCGACATGCGTGCCTTCATATCCTTGTAATATGCAATCATCTCATCTTTGTTGCGCAACTCATGCTCATATTTTTCTTTTAACGAAGATGCTAACAATTTCTGTTCTGTAATTTCCGCCTGCAATTCGTTCCGGACTTTAGCACAAGCTAGTTCAATTTCTTGTGCTTTAGCTTGTTTGACAAGCGCCAATTTTTCCTGCACTTCCTGTTCAATCGCGTGCTTGCTAATCTGATTCAACAAACTCGCATATTCACTTTCATTCACCGTAAAAACTTGCTGACAATGCGGACAAATCACCTCCGCTCGGGGCTTATTATTCTTCTCCATCACACTCCTTTACAAAACCAATCCGGTTATCCCAATCAACGCCAAACAAAGTTATTCTAAAACTCGCCTAATAGCCGCTGGAAATCTTCATCGTCTTTCGCCGAAAAAGTTACACTGCGACCACGCACTTTTACTTCACAATTATATTCGCGCCCAAGACGAGCTTCTTCTTTGAGAAAGTTATTAACCTTAATCGCCTTTACCGAACTTTTTTTCTTGTTTTCAGCTACGTATTGCTCAACTTTACGCGCTGACCAATCGCCTTCGATCATCTTAGGTAGAATTTCGTGAATCATCTCTGGATCCAACGAAATCAACGGACGCATTGGCCCCTCCATCAGTTTATGCTCTTGCATCGCTCGCTTCGCTTCATCCGGCAGTTTCAAAAGTCGCATCGTATTGATAATGCTAGATTTACTCTTGCCTACTTTCTTCGCAATGTCGTCGTTAGAAAAGTTAAACTGTTCCTTCAATTTTGCATAAGCAGTAGCCAGCTCAATCGGATTTAAATCTTCACGCTGAACATTCTCTACAATCATTAGTTCTAGCTTGTTCTGCGCATCCATCGTTCGCACAATAGACGGAATTGTCTTCTTGCCAGCTAGTTTCGATGCTCGCCAGCGTCGCTCGCCGGCCACAATTTGATACTTATTGCCCTTCTTTACCACCACGATCGGCTGCAAGACACCATGCTCGGCAATCGAATCCGCCAATTCCTGCAAAAGTTCAGGGTTAAATTCTTTCCGCGGCTGATCTTCGTCGCGCACAATATCATCAATGTCTAACTCGACCAATTTACTAATCTTCGCATCTTCACTGCTAGTCGGGTCAAAAGCTTCATCCACCAAATCGGTCGGAATTAAACTTTCAAATCCCCGCCCTAGGCCTCTTTTTCCTAATGCCATTATCTCTGTGTCCTTTCCTCTACTTCGCGAGCAAAATCTTTATAAGCTTTTGCACCTTTACTAAACTTATCATACGAACCTACTGGCACACCATGGCTAGGAGCTTCCGCCACGCGTACGTTGCGCGGGATCATAGTATGGAAAACTTTATCCTTAAAATACTTGCGCACTTCCTCTAGTACTTCCACACTTAGGCTAGTACGTTTATCATACATCGTAGCTACCACACCCAACAATTTCAGATTTGGATTCATCGCCTTCTTTACCATCGCCATATTTTCTAGCAGCTGCGACACCCCTTCCAGCGCATAAAACTCCGTC
>CAZUNS010000092.1:0-3315 GCA_964621655.1 uncultured Candidatus Saccharibacteria bacterium
CCTAGCAGCTTCTCCGCCCCACTCTGATCTAGCATAATGCGCGAGTCAATCTGGCTCCCCACCGCAAACGCAATCTTACCCGGAATGTTCGCCTTGATCAGACCCGTAATGACTTTTGCTTCTGGACGCTGTGTCGCCAAGACCAGATGAATACCAGCTGCGCGACCCTTCTGTGCAATCCGCACGATCAACATCTCTAGATCTTTCCCCGCCATCATCATTAAGTCAGCCATCTCGTCAATAATCACAACGATATATGGCATCCGCTCGCCTTGCTGCTCCACCGTCTGCGCATCGTCAGTCAATTCAGCAGTAGGATTATCCGCATTCTCGGCATTATTAGACGGCTTATCATCTTTTTTACTTGCCGCTTCGGCCCGCATCGCCATTTTATTATTATAGTCAACAATATTCTTCACTTTTTCTTCCGCCATAATCGTATAGCGTTTTTCCATCTCGTTCACCGCCCACTTCATCGCCGAAAGAGCCTTCTCCACCGAAGTAATAATCGGCGTCAATAAATGCGGAATATCATTATACTGCACCATTTCTACTTGCTTCGGATCAACGATAATTAATTTCATGTCGCTCGGAGCATTATGATACAACAACGAAGAAATCAAAGTATTCGTCATCACAGATTTACCAGAACCAGTCGTACCAGCAATCAAGAGATGCGGCATCTTGGCCAAGTTCGCCACCACGGCCTTACCAGAAATATCTTTACCCACCGCGAAAGCCAACGGATCTTCAGTAGCATGTTTCCATTCGGAACTTTCCAACACCCCGCGCAAGCGCACATCGGCCGACTTCACATTCGGCACTTCTACACCCACCAAGCGCGTCCCTGGAATCGGCGCTTCAATACGTATTTTGTCAACGGCAAGATTCAGCGCCAGCTCTTTGTCACGCGCCATGATCTTCGATAAGTTCACGCCAGATGGCGGACGCATCGTGTATTGCGTAATACGCGGACCCTTATTCGCTTCACCCATCTCTACATCAATCCCAAAGTCCGCCAACGTCGACTTAATCAAAGCCGCATTCTGGCGCACATCACCTGCGTCAGCTGGAGATTGTTTCTTTTCCAACAAGTCCAAAGTTGGCATTTTCCAATTCGGGTCCGTCATCGCCACCAACGCTCGATCTTGTGCTTTTTCTGGCGATTCAGCCAATTTCGCTTCTGCCGCCGGCGTATTCTCAGTAGCGCCTGCCTTCTCCTTCTTCTTACCAAATTTCGCAAAGAGACCACCTTTTTCCTTAGGCTGTTTCGCCGTCTCTTCTTCCCCAGAATTCACGCTAATCTCCAAGTCAGAAAGCTTCGGCGCTGGCTTGAGTTTTTCTTTCGGTTCATGAACTTTCTTCGCAGCTTTAGCCGGCTCTTCCGCCTTTTTCTCCGTCGTACGAAACAAATTTGCCACCGCCTGAAACGCCGTCGCCGGATTCGTCTGCAAGATAAACAGCAGCGTCACAAAAATCAAAATCACATAAATAATAATCGCAGCGCTCGGGTTCAGAATTTGTATAATAAAACCATTCAGCCATTCGCCAATCAAACCACCCTGCGGATGCGCCTGCCCCACCGTAGAAAGTCCAAACACCCCCGCCCCCCAAAGAATCATCAAAACCGATGCCGTCCACATCACCGGCGGAATTCGATTGTTCTCGCTCCGAAAAATCTTCACCGCCAGCCAAGAAAGCAACAGCGGTAGTAGATAACGCGCCCTGCCAATCCATTCATCCAAAATCCCATCCGTCACTTTTAGCAAATCACCCCCATCGCCCATCCAAGAAAAAATCAATATCACCGCCAAAAGCAGCATCAAAATTGCTAAAATTTGTCGCCAAAATCCACCCGGCAGTTCGTATTCTGGAGTCGAACGACTCGATTTTTTACGCCCACGCGTAGATTTTCTTGCACCAGATTTGCTGGCAGTTTTACCTGTTCTTGTTGACCTCGTCTTTGCCATATCCTTATTGTACCATACTTCGTAGAAATAACTGCGCCAGTTCGGAAGAAATCCTCATCTTTTCTTATTAACCCAAAAAGAGCAGAAAATAATGCTTTAAATCTATTCGCTTACTCCACATTTTTAATTTTGCCGATTTTTAGCATTTTTGAGAAGTGATTTTACGCTTTAGAGCCATTTTTAAGCGATTTAAGGCCAATTAGCCCAAAAGAGCCGTCCTATAGCGGTTTTGGTTAAGAATCGCTTAGAACGGCTCTAGCGAGCTCAAGATGAAAATATAAGATTTTTAACTAGAATAGGCGATGCAACGCACGGACACGCCGATATACCTGGTAAAATAAGTACCCACTGCATAGACTTCATTATCTCTAACACGAAGATCATAAGCATAGTTACCGCCATTAGCCGTACGCAGCCAATAGTATCCATACGAACCTATATCGTGACTACTGCCACCATAGTAGTTCCCGGCAAGACTCCAATTAGCACCAGCCCAAATAATGTGCTTCGGAGTAGTATTAGATGTTATTGCGGACGAAGTTATATCGTAGAGATTCTGAAAATCATCTTTTGATGGCAATCGCCAGCCTTTAGGGCAAATACTAGATGGCGCATCACCAGAAGATATTACTGTTCCACTACTATTCTTACATGTACCAGCAGTAGCAGCACACCAAGAGTAATATCCACCATAGTCAGAATTGGAACTGACTACAAACCGCGCCTTTGCATTATTCGTAGTTGTATTATCAGCATCCCAAGCAGAAACGTTATTTGATGCAGTGCCCGCAGCGTAGGTAGTGGAAACATCAGAATCAGCAGTTTTTAGAGTGACAATACTTAGGTCAATGGCCATATTTTGCGTCATCCAGCAATTACCATCTACAAGTTTCTGAACAGTATATGTCTTAGAGTCTCGACTATCAATTAAAGTTCTACTAGATCCAGTTGTAGCGTTATTGCAAAAATGTGGTTTCATACTCTGCATATATTGTAGCGAATTCCAAGTCTGTTCCCATACCGCATAAAGATTTTTCGTCGGGCTAGATACATTAAGACTAATAATACTACCCGCCGTATAGGTAGGTGAAGTGGCCGTGCTGCTTTCACTCCAACCGAGAAAAGTATAGTCAGTACGCGCCAAATTACCTTGATTGGCGGCATAGAGTATAAATGGCGTATCATCCGAATTAGCTGTTTGTTTAGCCGGTACGCTACCAGAGGTATTATTATTACCATAGTAAGTAACGCTATAGTTATAAGTAGTAACCGTTTTCGGGGTAACGGTAAGATTTAGAGTTACATTAGCTCTATAATGTCCTTCAGTCGCGTCCTGGTCAAACTT